>JACUUU010000085.1 GCA_014859065.1 Anaerolineales bacterium | reverse complement strand
TAATCACTTTTGGCATCAGCTATATCTCCTTACTCGTGGTCTGGCACGTCTATAGGTTTGGGAGCGGAGGGTTTGGGTTTGCGGTGTCTCCAGGCTAAGAATGCAATTGACAAAACAGCTACCAAAGCCATGAGGGACTGATTGATATTTAGACCACCAACTTGAGATGGGTCTAGACGAAGGAACTCAAGAAAAAATCGTCCTACCGGATAGGCGACCAGGTAAACCAGGAACAAATCACCAGCTTTGAGTATTTTCTGATAGCGGTGTCCTAAGAATAGTAAGAGGGCTACAACAGCAAAGTTCCAGATCGATTCGTATAAGAATAGAGGATGGTAAGTCGCTTGATCGAAGTAGGCAGGCAACCTGTGTTGTGGATCGATCGTTACAGCCCAGGGTAAGTCGGTTGGTGCTCCGTAAACTTCTTGGTTGAAATAATTGCCCCACCGTCCAATCGCCTGACCCAGAGCCAATGCAGGTGCGCTGATATCCAACCACAGGGGGAACTTCAAGCGATTGCGCCGAGAAAACCAATAGAGCGCCAGGACTCCGCCAATGATGCCACCTGGAATACCCAGCCCTCCCTGCCAGATTGCCAGAGCTTCCAGTGGGTGGGTCAGGTAATGTCTGGTTGTTAGGCCAACAGCTACCATCGATTCTGGTGGAGTGAGAATGTGCCAAATCCGTGCTCCAATAAGGCCGCCAATCAGCACCCAAACCAGACCATCCCAAACAAGATCACTTTTTAATCCTCTCCTTTTTGCTTCCTGAGAGGCAAGCCAGGCAGCAGCTACAGCTCCTGTCATTATTAGTATGGCGTAATAGCGAATAAACAACGGACCAATTTCAAATCCCATCTTTCCTCCGGCGATAAAAGATTATTAATAAGATTAGTCAGAATGGACTTGACGTCTAACATCCAGAATGCGTTGGAAGGCTGTCAAATTGGAAAATATCGCGATGATCCAAAGACCTACCAGCGGTAGATTAATCACTAATGCTGGTGCCAGAACTAAATACCTTTCCATGCGGGTCAGTACTCCAATACGTGAATCGTAACCAAGGGATTGAGCCCGCGCGCGTACGTAAGATACCAGTATAGACCCAGCTGCAGAGATGTATGCTAAGCTGGCGCCCAACCATTGTCCCTGATTGAGGTAGAAGATAAATAAACCACCAAAGATGATTAACTCTGAGTAGCGATCTGTGACCGAATCAACAAATGCGCCAAATGCGGTTGGTTCTCCTTTTAATCGAGCCATTGTACCGTCCAATGCGTCTATAGGACCCATTAAGAGGATAATAATGCCTCCAACAGTCATCCAACCCATAGCGAGGAAATATGCCCCAACGGTGTTACCGACCAATCCCAGGATGGTCATCGTGTTAGGTTTTAATCCTATCCTGAGAAAAAAGGAGGCGATAGGATCAAGGATGCTTCCAAATTTCAATCGTACCAGTTCTGTCAGGGTAGGGCGTCTATTCTCTTCAGTCACTTTTTCCACGTAGCAAGCTGCAACCTTTCTCTAATGAAATCAGATCTAATTCCGAAGTATGCTATCCCAATGGAGTAATTGTGTCAAGTTTCTATCTCATCGTCAGGATCCACCAACACTTCTCGTTCGCGGCCACTACCGTGGGAGGGGCCAATAATACCCAATTCTTCCAACTCGTCTATCAAGCGGGCAGCGCGCGGATAGCCTATTCGCAGGCGACGCTGCAACAATGAAGCGCTGGCACGTTGGGTCTGACGGACGATGTCGATAGCCTTGGGAACCAAGTTGTCCTTTTCAGCAATGGCTGCATCTTGCTCGATTATTTCTTCCCAGGGTGGAATTTCCTCTTGCTCGTCTATTCCAGCTTTTTGCCAAAAGGTGATTACTTTTTCAACCTCATTATCAGTGACCATGACACCTTGAACACGAACGGGGCTGCTTGCTTCAGGATGAAGAAAGAGCATATCACCCCGACCCAGGAGTGATTCAGCTCCAATGGAGTCTAGGATCACGCGTGAATCAACAGATGACGCCACTGCGAAGGAGATGCGCGCTGGAAAGTTCGCTTTGATAACTCCGGTAACCACATCTGTACTTGGACGTTGTGTGGCGACTATTAAGTGAATCCCTGTAGCGCGAGCCATTTGGGCTAATCGCACCAGCGTGTGTTCGGTTTGCTCTGGTGCTGACATCATCAAATCAGCTAATTCGTCAATCATTACTACAATATGCGGTAAGGGGGATTCACCTTTGCGCCGGCGAATCTTGCGATTGTAGGTGTCAATATTCCGCGATCGGGAGGCTTCCAATATCTTATATCTATGATCCATTTCAGTAACTGTCCACCGCAATACACCCAAAATCCTTTCGAGGTTAGTTTCCACTTTCCCGAATAAATGAGGTAAACCATTAAAACGAACTAGTTCAACCATTTTGGGGTCGATCATCACCAACCTCAGATCCTCTGGGGTATTGTTCATGGCCAGGCAGGTTGTCAATGAGGCAATGGCGACCGATTTTCCAGAGCCAGTTGTCCCGGCAATGAGCAGATGAGGCATACTTGCCAGGTCAGCGACGACAGCTTGACCCGAAACATCCCGCCCCAAGGCGATTGTAAGCGGAGAACCAAACCGATAAAAAGATTCGTTCTCTAAGATCGGGCGAAGGCGAACTACAGTTGTCTTGGGGTTGGGTACTTCAATGCCAACGTATGGTCGACCAGGGACTGGCGCTTCAATACGCAACCTTTCAGCAGCCAATGCCAGGGATAGATCTCGAGAAAGGGCAGAAATTTGGGACACGCGCACTTTGTGGCGCGCGATTGCCTCTTCCGTTCCAGGCTTTTCAACAAAACCTGGTTCAACAGCAAATTGAGTGACCGTGGGACCGATCTGAAAACCGACGACTTTAGCTGGGATACCAAATTCAGCCAAGGTCTTCTCGATCAATCCCGCGGTCATATTGATTGTGCGCTCATCAGTTCGGGTAGCATGTTCGCTAACCAGCAATTCGAGCGGTGGTAGACGCTCATCTCGTTCAGGCGCCTTGGAACTCTTTTCATCTGGAAGGTGTATCTTAAATTTCTTGCGGAACTCACTTGGTAAGCGTGGGAGCTTTCTCTTTTGCTTATCCGTTCGCTCCTTTATAAAATCTTGATTCTTCTCAGGGATAACACCTTGTTCGCTTATCAATCGATCTTGTTCTAAAGCAACTTGCTCCGAGGTGCTCGCAGCCAGCCTGTCAGCCAGCTTTTTAAAGGTTGTTTCCAAACCCAAACCTAACATTCCAAAGACAAGGCATAAAAATCCAAACACCAGCAGGAGCAACCATGTAGGTGATAAGACTGCTCCAAAGAGCTCAACCAATCCCCAGCCGACTAATCCGCCATCGAGTCCCTGCTCCACACGTTCAAGAGAATGTCCCCCGTAAATTGATAAGATGGCAAGGAGGGAAAAAGCTGAAATTTCGAGGGCTAGAATCCGGCTCCATTTGATCCGCTGAGTATCACTGAATTTCCTGAGTAATATGGATAACCCAACAACGCCAATCGTAATCACAACAATCCAAGATCCAAATCCGAACAGGTTTCTTATTATTCTTGCCCACCAGGAGAGCAATGTCCCTTCAGTAAGCTCGAGTAAAGCGATTATTGTCATCAATGCGAATGCGATCGTTAAAACTCCCACAATGTCATTCGCGAAACGTCGGAATTGATTGGTTTCAGCTGCAGGGTTGGTTGCCTGTATTGGGGTTACATCTGTGGAATTGCTCCCCGATAGTTTTTGGTTTGGGTGGTTCTTCTCCTTATTCAACCTTGCGTGTACCTTCTTTCTGGTATCTTCCCCATGCATCGCTCCGGCTAGCTATATAAATGCCGCTTAGGATAAGTATAGCACCAAAAACCATGATGATTGTTGGTTTCTCTTCTAATAAGATATACGCCAATATGGTGGAGCCGATCGGCTCGCTTAGTAGTGTAATAGATACATAGACAGCTGAAAGGTATCGTAATGCCCAATTGAATGATGAATGCCCTAGCAGTTGTGGGACCAGTGCTAATAAGAGCATCCAGATGTAAACCTCTCTCTGATATCCCCATGGCGAGTGTCCGGCCAGAAACATCGTAATAATTAGAACTGCTGCGGCGACTGCATACACCAGGAAAATATAGGAAACTAATCCCATCTTTACTCTTAGCTGACGACCAATCAGCAGGTAACCGGTAACCCCCCAAGCTCCAATTAATGCCAGTATATTCCCCCAAAAAGCTCGACCGCGGATCAAGTCGTCGATCGGTTGGCAACTGATGAGACCGTTTGTGAAAGAGCAGGCTTCACTTATCCCCACCGTAATGCCCCCAACTAATGCCAAGAATAAACCGATAAGGACTGGTCGACTGATTGGTTCTTTAATCACCAGGTGAGATAGCAATGCCACCCATAAGGGAGAGGTTGAAACCAAAACCACTGAACTGGCAACCGTCGTGTATGCAAGCGAGGTGATCCAGGTGGCAAAGTGGATTGCCAGGAATAAACCAGAAATGATCGCCAGCAGTCTTTGGCGATTTGTTAAGGCGAGTAATTCTGCACGTTGTTTTATCAATGTGAATGGTGCCAGGACTAAAGTTGCCAGGGATAATCGGTATGCTGCTATAACGAGGGATGGAGCGGATTCCTGTGCGTACCGGATGAAGATCGAAGCTGATGAAATAGCCACAAAGCCAAAAAGGATCACTATGAGAGGGGGAAGTGGGGGTCGTTGCGTTTGGCTTTTCATAAACCTCTTAAGACATTTGTCTTGACAAAGGGGGAGGTGACGCTTACAATTTTTAGTAGGCGGGTGTATTTTAACCTACAACACATGCCGAAATTAAGTTAATCCTACAATTATCTCTAGATCTGAAGGAGTTTAATATGAAATTTGAATTACCAGCTTTACCGTACGCTTATGATGCCTTAGAGCCTCATATTGATACTATGACAATGGAAATCCATCATACGAAGCATCACCAAACCTACGTGAATAATTTAAATGCTGCTCTGGAGAAATTTCCTGAACTTCAGGACAAGTCTCTGGACGAATTGGTGCGCAATCCAAACGCGCTACCTGAGGGTGTCCGGACAGCAATCCGTAATAATGGTGGTGGTCATTACAACCACAGCATCTTTTGGAAGGTGATGTCTCCACATGGTGGTGGAGAGCCTCTGGGTGATTTAGGCAATGCTATTGCGGCTGTATTTGGCGAATTTGAAAAATTCAAGGAAAAATTCAGCCAGGCAGCCATCACTCGTTTCGGCAGCGGTTGGGCATGGCTTGGACTTAAAGGCGGTAAATTAGAGGTCATATCCCTCCCCAATCAGGATTCTCCTTTAATGGAAGGTTTAACCCCATTGCTCGGTCTGGATGTTTGGGAACATGCTTATTATCTCAAGTATCAAAATCGAAGACCAGAATATGTTAGTAATTGGTGGAATGTCGTTAACTGGGAAGAAGTTGCCCGCCGTTACGAAGAAAGCAAATAGCCACTATCCATTAGCCGCACAAAGGAACAGAAAATCGATGAATTAAACCCTGGGAACTCGGATAGCATTGCGCTAAGAATGGGTGAATTTTTCCGGATTTTAGGGTAAAATAGTTCATTGATGTTGGTTAATTGGAAATCCATTACAAAGTAGAAAGGGACATTCAATGACATATATTATTACCAGTCTTTGTCTGCGGGATGCAGGTTGTGTAGAGGTATGCCCGGTCGAGTGCATTGTGCCCGGAAAGCCGGAAACAGAATGGCCTTGGTTTTATATTGACCCGGATACATGCATTGATTGCGGTGCTTGTGTTCCTGAGTGCCCTTTTGAGGCGATATTCCCCGAAGATGAGGTTCCCTCAGATTATGTTGCGAAAGGCGGGGAGAGGCTCAGTATGCCTGCCGGTACCGAGGGTTTCGATGAGACTTATGACGGCAGCAATCACCACGGAGAGCCCGTTCACCTCGAACACACTCGAACGTTGGAAGAAGGTGAAATCATCGATTTGACTAAAGACAATCAACCTAATTACGATTACTTCCAAGAAGGTCCAGGTTATAGCGCTTTAGATTAACCTTTATAGTTTGAGTCGATCGAATAGCTAAATTTTAAAAATAAAGATAACGTTAATCCGACTTGTGGTGGAGTTGGAATTTTGCATTCAGCCTGACGGTATAATAACCGCCAGGCTGTTTCGTGCTTTCTGGAATGCCTGCGAGTTCCGCCAAGAATGGTTGTCATTCTTGGTGGTGGAAAACCCTCCTTGTGTCCATGTATCTTATTTTCAGCTCGAAATACATTTTCTGTCATAAAAGCTGAATTAAGTCACAAGTCACGGATGAACTAATTCGAGGTTTCCTGCCCCCATTTTTATCTCCATGGTTATTGTGTGACCATTACCTGTTAGCACATAAGCATTCTCGGCTCTTTGCCAATCACCGGATGTATTAATGTTGGTGAGGGAGCCTTCTACGGTTACCTGAGTAGGAACATCCCTTGGCACAGCGATAACCAGGTTGCTCAAACCGGCATCGACTTCTACAATGATGTTCTTGCGCAGCTCACCTGATAAATCAAGCTTGTAAGAACCAACTCCACCTTTGAATTCCATCCTTTCGAAATTCGCATTAGCCAAATTCATTAATTTAGCGCTTGAAGCGCCAGTTGAGTAAATAAAGGTTTTCATCTCGACCAGATTCGGGCTGGAAAAATCCCATTCGGTGTCAGAAGCACCTTCCTTTACAATCAACTCAAGTAGCGAAAGACCACCCAGGTCGATTTCGCCGCGATATGCGCCCGCGGTGATGGATAAGTTCATTGGGGATTTACCTAGAGCGAGATCCCACTCATTTCTGACACCAGGGTTGAGGGTTGAAAAACCCTCTGTTTGACCTTGCTTGACTTGAACTTTATTATCAGACCTTGTAATTTCTGGTTTAAAATCGCTTACATTATATGTTGCAGTTCCGAGAACTAATGAATTTTCTGCGCCAGGAACCAACTTAAGTTCCCCTGCACCAAAAATTATTTCTAGTTCTGCTGTCTTTTCTGGATCATCGAACAGCTGTACATTGATATTGTCAGTGACCGTGTCTCCAGTGCGAAGACGAGTTTCAGGGAGGTTGATTGTGAAACTACAAGCCATGCTGACTATAGCAACTGTAATGATGGCTAAGAAAATGGGTTTACGAGACATCGAATACCTCCTGCATTCAAGCAGTTCTTTTAAGTAGTATACGTCATTCTATCAAATAAGTTGCGTAGTTTTTAATGTCCATAATTAATTATTTACACAAGGATATCATAACGCTGTCTAAGAGTGTTGTGAATTTACACTTGCAAATTAAGAGCATTTAAGGCACAATTTATTGGGCTTGTATCATTATTCGTTGGTTGAAAAATTTTGTGGGGATGATGAATAGATAATTTCCCACTTATCCTGTAAAATCGATTACGGTCAGGTTCATCGATCTGAATGATAGTGATACTATAATATTATCCATACTCCGATTTGGCAATAAAATTTCTGGAGGAGAGGAATGTTGAGAAGACTGATAAATGTGGAAACAAATGCTGGGAAACCCATAATTGCTGGAACTGTAACTATTGTACCGATGGCAAAGTCCCTACAGCTCATGATCCCAGGGTTTCCAGGTGGCCTGATCTGGAACAGGCCAGTGGCAGTGGTAACCAGATCGGCTTCAGGCGATGAGCAAGTAATACCAATAAATGATCCAACGAGAAGAGCTTTGCTGGCTTTGTGGGGGGCAGTGGTTGGGTCAGCCTTGTTCACTCTGATTTTCAAATTGCGAAGGCATAAAAATAGAACCAATCAAGAGGAGGTCTTAACATGACTGAAGATACAAAAATAACACCATCCACTGATGAAATTGCCAGTTCTACCGAGGCTTTGGGAGTGGTCCAAGAGACCATTGAATATTTTCTGGAGGCAGCCAGTGTTGATCGTGTTTTTGGTGAACCAATCCAACACGGCGACACGATGATAATTCCCACTGCGGAAGTATTCGGTGCGCTAGGTTTTGGTGCAGGCTATGGTTCTGGTCAATCAACGGACAGTGATGAAAAGTCTGGCGAGAACTCCGGAAGTGGGGGAGGTGGTGGCGGTGGTGGTCGGGTCTTTTCACGACCTGTTGCAGTGGTTGTCTCATCTCCTGAAGGTGTTAACGTTCATGAAGTGGTTGATCCAACGAAAATCGCCCTGGCAGCCATTACCGCCAGTGGGTTCATGGTCAGTATGCTTTTTCGTATGTTAAAACCAAAACGATGATTGTGGCTTAAAATTACCCTGGCTTATCTGTAAAACTCAAGTGCATTGTCCGGGATGAAAAATAATATTCGTATTTGTCTAAGATACCCTGGACAATGCTTAAAGTGTTCTGTCAAACACGGTTTCAAAATTAAGAATCACATTTCACAGAACACTCGGCTTCATAATTACGTTTACACTTCAACTGGTTAGACCCGAGGATATAGATTTAAAGTTATTGGTAGTTAACCTTGGTATGCTGTGCTTATGTTAAGGTTGAATCAAACTCTGCAGCTTGGGTAAGGCTTCAGGGATGAAGTGCAGCCTGGAGGATTGTCCTGCCGATAACAGTTGCTGTCATCGGGTCATTCTCTTCAAGCAGTAATACCAATGTCAATTGGTTACCGTCCCTATCTGGTAGAGTTCCGGCCATATACCAGGTTACAGCTGTGGTTTCCCCCGTTGGTGCCGTAGCGACACTTTGCCAAATAGATTGGTCTCCCATTGCGATAGTTGTTACTGCTGCATCGACCTTTTCTACTTCCAATACCCGGAGCGGTTCTTGATGGGCAGGCAGTTTGACCCATCCAAGTCCAGGGGATTTATATGCCAAGGACAATCGTGGGGCGGGCATAATACCCCCTGAGCTTAAGATTGCGGCAGCTCGAGCTAAATGGAGAGGGCTGACCTCAAGATCTGTAAGACCCAGGTAAGCTCCTTCAGAAATTGTGATTGTTTGCGGCATAGCCGGTTTGGTTGTTCTCAAGTCAAAGGGGACCTGGTCAAATAGCCCCAGGTTATTAAAGTAAGTAAATAGCTGATCGGTCCCAAGTGCTTGTCCTAAAACCATTTGAGCTGCTGGACATCCTCCAGCGATGCTGTTACCCCAATTGGGCTGGATAGGTGAAACTGCACATTCAAGATAATGGTTTCCATATTGATAAGAGAGCGATTCGGGGAGAGTCGGCAATCCAGTTTCAGTGTATGATGCCGCTAAAAGCAAAGGGCCTAATGCACTACCGGGTGGATAGCGACCTAACGTAGCTCGATTGAGCAACGGAGAGAGTGGGTCTTCGATCAGCTCAGGCCATAGCTCGTCTAGCTGGTTTGCATCAAAGGTGGGGTAAGAAGCCAGGGCGAGGATTTCCCCATTTTTTGCATTTAATAGAACTAAAGCAGCGGTTTTGTCGTGCAACAAATCGTGTGCTTTATATTGTAGGTTGGTATCCACGCTCAAGCGGACATCGAGGCCAGCAGGTGGTTGACCATAGAGAAGGTTGTTCCACCAGACGATTTCTTTGGGATTGCCTTCAAGTCCGCGTAAAAAACCATCCAGGGTTGCCTCGAGACCAGATTGTCCATAAATGGGGTGTGAATATCCTATGATTGGGGTGAGTGATGGGTGGATAGATTGCCGAAAATAGCTGCCGGGTTCACCTTGGGATGATACTATCGGATCGCTGTGACGATCTAGAAATGAGCCGCGCAGCACAAAGCGATCACTTAGAGCGCGGCGGGGGTTATCGGTGCGGGTGAGAAGGTTATCGCTTTGGAAATAAGCCCACCAACCAGATAAGAGACTTAATATAATCAATGCTGAATAAAGGGTGACCCCAAGGTGAAGATAAGGGCGCCAATTATTACGTTGTCCCGGTCTGCTTTCCGCATGATGGCTGATGTGTATCAGGATCAACACTGATATGAATGCTGTTACCAATGATGAACCCCCGTAAGCCACAAATGGAAGGGTGACTCCAGTTAGCGGCAGCATCCTCAAGTTGCCACCAATAATGAGTACGGATTGCCCAACAAGATAGGCGGTTAACCCCGCTGCCAGGTAGCTGCGGAAACCATCCGTAGAGCGTAGTGCAATGACCAAGCCGCGGTTGATTAATAGGGCAAATAACATGAGCATGGCCAGTGATCCTACCAGTCCCATTTCTTCCGCAATGGCGGCGAAAATAAAATCTGAATGTTGGACAGGCACGAAACTTGGGCTTCCAAGACCAGGACCCCTTCCGAGAACGCCTCCATTGGCTACCGCGATCAATGATTGAATGATTTGGTAGGAGCTGCCGCTTGGGTCTAACCCCGGGTTTATCCATGCTTCAACCCTTAAACGGATAATATCGATAAAAAAGTAACCTACTGTGCCTGCCAACACCAAAATCAAGATCGAAACGAATACAATCCGCTTTCTACCAGTTGCTACATAGAGAATTGCTGTGTAAAGGTAAAGAAATATTGTGGCTGTTCCAAGATCACGTTGGACAATCAGCAGGAGCAGCGTAAAGCCAGATACAATTACTGTAGGAACGAGGAGTGGAAGGAGTTTATTAGCCAGCGGCAGGCGGTCAGCAAGGTAAGCAGCCAGGTAAATAATTAATAACAGTTTGAGTGGTTCTGAAGGTTGGAAATATATATCACAGCACCCCAACCACAAACGTGGACCGGTTACAGTTGCTGGATTGGTACCAAATAATAAGGTCAGGGCGGTCAAAACCAGTCCACCGGTGAGCCATAGGTATTTGTATCGACGCAGGAATACCAGATGGTTCGGCAGCTGCAATCCAGCTATAATGACAGTAGCTGCGATTGCTAACCAAAGCGTCTGCCGCGCACCGAATGTGGGCATCAATCGCCAGATCGTGAGAAGTCCCCACCCACTGATGACTGCCACGATTGGGATCAGGAAAGGGTCAGCTTTGGGGAGCTGTTTTTTCGTTTGGTATTGAATAGCTATGAATACCCCAAGCCAGACAATGTAACCTAACCAGTGGTCCCACCGGTAGGTAAATTCTCCCGCTTGAAAGCGAACTGCTGGAGAGATGGTTAATGCAGTTGCGTAAAGCCCCAGAAATAAAGCCGCCAGGGCGATCAATGAACCCTGGATCGAAATTCTCCGGGAAGGGAGTAAACCTGGCATGTTTTCTCTTTCGCTGATCTTACTTTAAGTATTTATCCACCAGAATACCTAACCTCTGACGTGTGGCAGCTGGGATCGTATCCTGCTGAGTTATCAGAGCAGACGATAAAGCTTGGGGGCATTCGCAATCTCTCTCCAGATCAATCTGTTGGATAAGTCGCTGTATGGCCTCTTGGGCGATCTTTGTATTCTTGTGGAGGATCTCTATTACCATTTCAACGGTAACCGGATCTTCGGTTAGGTGCCAGACATCATAGTCGGTCACGTGAGCCATTACTGTGTAACAAATCTCAGCTTCGCGAGCCAGGAATGCTTCTGGAGATGTTGTCATGCCGATTATGGACATACCCCAAGCTCGATAGACGTTCGATTCTATCCGGGTTGAGAAGCGTGGACCTTCAATCGTGATAAATGCTCCTCCCAGATGTACATTCGCACCTGTATCCTTGATTGCTTGATGCAGTTTTGCTGATAGATTGAGGCAAAAAGGGTTAGCAACACTTACATGGGCAACCATCCCATCTCCAAAGAAGGATCTGTTTCGGTTGCGAGTGTTATCAAATAGTTGATCGGGGACTACAATGTCACCAGGAGCAAAGTCTTCCCGTAAAGACCCACAGGCGCTGACGCTGACAATCCGTTCGACACCGAGGGATTTTAAGGCAAATATATTGGCGCGGTAATTCACCTCGCCAGGAGTTAGAGTGTGCCCGTTCCCATGGCGGGCGATGAAAGCAATCTTTTTTTCCTCGAGCCTCCCTACGATTATTGGGGTACTAGGCTCCCCGAAAGGTGTTGTCAACGTGATTTCTTCGATATCCTGCATTTCTGGCATATCATAAAGGCCAGAACCTCCGATCACTCCAAGTACAGGTTTGACTTCCATATCGGTTTTCATTAAATTTCACCTCAGATGCTTATTTGTCTAACCAAGCTCATTGTTCTTCACCCAGCATAACAATTATGCGTACCTGCCCAAAAAGCAATTCATCGCCGGAGGTCACTACCAATGGGGTGGCTACAAATTGCTGATTTAAAAAGGTGCCATTTTTTGAACCCATATCCTCTATCCACCATTGATTGTGGTGAAAGGAAAGCCTGGCATGTTGCGCTGAGACAGTGCTGTCATCAAGAGTGCAGTCGCAGGCTGGTTCTCTACCTATAAGAATTTCAGGAATGCTGTACTGGAATGTTTGTGAACCTTCTGGCGTGGCATGGGTAAGTTTCAGGAGAGGGGGTTGCCGGTTGGCTAAAAGAGATCTTTGGCTTCTTAGTTCCTGCCATAATATAAAAATCACCATACCGAGGAATGCATACAATGACACAACCATCGCAATTCTCAAGATTAGCAGGATTTGAGCATTAAGCAGT
>JACUUU010000084.1 GCA_014859065.1 Anaerolineales bacterium | reverse complement strand
GTGGAGGATAGGGTTGAGCCCTACCCTGGTTGTAATTTGAGAATACGATTGCCAATCCAATTATTAATACCCCAAAAAGTAGGAGCAATTTACCAAACTTTCTAAGTAAAGTTGTTTTCGGGGTCGAGATAACATTGTTATTCATTAGATGTTCGGCTGATTACGTAACATTCGAGGTATGAGTACCACTAAAGGTTAAGTAATTAATCACCACACAACTTTTCGGATGATTGCGGATCGGTCAGATTATATCAATAATCTTCCTCCTTCGCCAAATTTTCACTGATACCCCAAAATTACTATTGTCATAAGTATTGGGTTACTTTATTAAATGTTACTTTATTAAATTGACATAAGTGTAGTTTGATGCTACCCTCACAAAAATCCTTGGAACCTGAAATTCCCTTCTGGTTGAAGACTATGCTTTCTACACACCACAAATAAGCACAACTAATCTTAAAGGTAGAATTGTTATGTCAAACAAAATGTCTCGCCGAGAATTTCTCTCATCTATCGGCTTAGGGTTGGGGACGTTGGCAATCCACCAATTATTGGCTGGTTGCAAACCTCTAAATGAAATTGCAGATGCTAACACTGCTGAATTACCAACATCCACACCTCATCCTTCGATTGCCACATCGATTTCTCCAACAAATACATCAACTCAACCAGGAGAAACTGAAACAACCAGCCCGGGCTCCCCCTCGACTTCAGAACCAACACCATTTCCTTTACCGAACCTTGTGGTAACACGTGGTGCCGATCCAGAAGCGTTAGTGCGAAATGCGTTAGCAGCGTTAGGTGGAATGGAAAAGTTTGTACCAAAACTAGGACATGTCATAATTAAACCCAACATATGCGTGGCTTATCACACCTACGAGTATGCAGCTACAACTAATCCTTGGGTAGTTGCTACATTAGTCAAGCTGTGCTTTGAAGTCGGCGCATCTAAAGTGCAAGTTATGGATTTCCCCTTTGGAGGAACAGCTCAGGAAGCATATGTCAGGAGTGGTATCGAAGAGCAAGTTAAAGCTGCTGGTGGGGAAATGGTTATTATGCCATTTTTCCGTTTTGTGAAAACTGAAATACCAGAAGGCAAAGATTTACATCAAACAGAAGTATTCGATGACATACTAACCTGTGATGCGTTGATCAATGTACCCATCGCAAAACATCACAGCCTTACTCGCTTGACATTGGGAATGAAGAATCTAATGGGTGTCATCCTCGATAGACCAGCGTTACATCGCAATTTAGGTCAACGCCTGGCTGATCTAACTAGTCTGATCCGGCCAACTTTAACTGTTGTGGATGCTGTGCGTATCCTTCAGCGAGGTGGACCTACAGGAGGCAATTTGGATAATGTTCAGAAATTAGATACCATCATCGCCAGCGCAGATATTGTTGCTGCCGATAGTTATGCTGCCACCCTTTTCGATCTAAAACCCCTTGATTTGTCTTTCATTCAATCAGGCATCGATATGGGGCTGGGCAGAGCAGATCTGGAAAACCTGGATATCGAAGAGATCACCATTAGTGTCTAGAAAGATAGATAATTCTGAAAACCTGCTTAGAAAGCAGCTGCGCCTCAACTGGACTAATGCTCGCAAGCTAAGCCAGTATGCGGCCTTACTTATTTTTGTCATTTTGTTTATTTTCACCTGGCAAGAACAATTGTCAGGTGAATTGGTTAATTTACCACTACGCCTAGATCCACTGGTGATGCTTGCCCATCTGATTTCTAGCCGCACTTTCTTGGCAGGATCTGCACTCGCTCTGGTGGTGGTTATCCTGACCCTGATTGTTGGCCGCGCCTGGTGTGGTTGGCTTTGCCCAATGGGGACAATTCTCGATATTTTTAATTTTTTCCCAAGTAAACTAAAACATCTGCAAGAGAAGAAACAATTCGGAAAAGGGTGGAGAAGTATTAAATACATTTTACTCCTGTCAATACTCATCGCAGCTTTGTTTGGAAATCTGTCCTTATTGATCTTTGATCCGTTAACTTTGTTCTTGCGAACACTTTCAACCAGTATCTGGCCTGCGGTTGACCGCATCGTAACAGCTTTAGAGATCACGCTTTATCGCATTCCCCAACTTGCAGGTCCTATTTCAACCTTTGATTCCTGGATTCGCCCACATATCTTGCCTCCGTTCCCGACTTACTACCGGTTTGCTCTGTTATTCACCATCCTATTTCTGACCGTAATCCTCTTAAATTTGGCAGCTCCCCGCTTTTGGTGCCGGTACATTTGCCCCCTAGGTGCTCTTCTAGGTTTGCTCAGTAAATTTGCAATTGTTAGGCGTAAAGTTGGAGATGAGTGCAAAGGCTGCACGATATGCGCCCAGGTTTGCCCCACTGGCACAATCGATCCTACCAATAACTACACCAGTGATCCGGGAGAATGTACGGTCTGCCTCGATTGTCTAGGAGCATGTCCGCTTGGAAGCACACGCTTCACACCCGGTTTATCTACAGCCTCCTGGAACACCTATGATCCCAATCGCCGGCATGCTCTTATCACAATCGCATTGACCATACCAATGCTGGCCATTATGGGCCGTGAGTCTCATGTAAAACATCCTCACCCATACCTCCTGCGTCCACCTGGTGTCAAGGAAGATGATCTGCTCTCTAAATGCATTCGTTGTGGCGTTTGTCTGCGTGCCTGCCCAACAGCAGGTCTCCAACCTGCAGTTTCAGAAGCGGGAATTGAAGGTTTCTTGACTCCCGTGCTGATACCCCGTCTGGGATACTGCGATTACTCCTGTTCTATCTGTGGACACGTATGTCCAGTGGATGCTATTCCTAGATTAGATTTGGAGGAAAAACGGGGGAATGTAATTGGGAAAGCTTATATCAACCAAAATTATTGCATAGCCTGGGCAGATCACGTCGACTGTATTGTCTGTGAAGAAATGTGCCCATTACCTGAAAAAGCCATTCATTTGGAAGCACGCAAGGTATTCGATGGGGTTGAAACACAGAAAACAGTTTTGCTTCCTTTCGTGGATCGAGACCTCTGCATTGGCTGCGGTATCTGTGAGTATAAGTGCCCAGTCATCGGCCAATCAGCGATCCGCGTTTATGTCAACTAATCTGAGATCCCTGATAATTTTCAACCCCTGCACATTTCATCTTTGTTAGGAATAATCCAGTCAACCAAATGTATAATCTCCTTGAGTCGATGATAAATCTTTGAATCTAATTATCATCAAAAAATTTACCGAAGACTTAGATACCTTAAAATAAAACTCAGGTTTATAGTAGGTTTCAACCTCTAGTTTTGGACTACATAATAAAGTTCATGAATAGTGCGCTGAACCTTAGCAAGGGAAGATGACAATTTCAAATCGAATATTAGGTTCGACCTACATCTCTAACATCACCATGTCCAGCAAGCCCCTCAAAGGACGATCCTACTTCTAGGTTGTTAAGGAAATTCTACTTGCATGATTAGGGAAACTTCTCTAATAACACCGTCATTATGAAACGAGTCTTTTTCACATTATTAACCATCGCTGGGATTCTACCGGTCGCAGTTGCTTTTCTCATTCACATCTCCTCCACTTCGGCATTTAATGGCTCTGAATTCTCGTTTGAAGTCTCAGCAGCAAATTCAGAAAACGAGCTTATGCTGCTCGAATTGGCAATCCGTGATGAACTCCGGAATGAAAGAGAAAATGTCCTGGGTTTATTGGTCAACCAATCAGATGTAACTAACCTGAAAATTTCAGAGGATAGTTCATGGGGGCTTGCCTGGTTAGTTCTTTCAAACCCAGAAAGTGGTGAACTATTACCGATTGAACCTGGCTTGGTATTAGCCCAAAAAATCGACTCCCAATGGCATGTTTCCCTGCCCTCCAATCAAGCCTGGTCACAGAAGGTTCTATCTGCCCCATCCGATTTAATCCCAGATGAGATTAGAGATGCCTGGCTGGAAATTTATAACGAGGTTATTCTTGCTGAACCCGCTGAGGCGATTGGAGGCTATTTGCTTCCTTGGAAAGCTGGGGAAACGGCTTGGTTATCCCAGAGCGTAGCCCATGATAAATACACGCCTAGCGGCAGCGCTCACTATGCATTCGATTTCTATATTCCCCAAACCATGTTCGATGTATATGCAGCCAAGGCTGGCCGGGTTTGGTTAGCCAGATGGGATGTCCCCAATGGCGAAAAAACTGGTGCTGGAAACTACCTGGTGTTGGAGGATACCAGCACAAATCCGACCACTTACCAGCTTTACTTGCACCTGGCTTATGAAAGTATCCCTCACACCCTGAGAGAACCCGGTGTCCACGTGATGCAAGGTCAATTTATCGGAATCGCAGATGATACCGGACAATCCACAGGACATCACCTTCACTTCCAGGTCCATACCAATCCCGATTCTTATTGGGGGTTTTCTGTTGACATAACCTTCGATGATGTTTCCATCAATGGTGGCCGTCCTAGAGTTGATGGACCCTGGTTCAGCGACCTGCCTTGGTGCCGCCCTGACGATATCTGCGATGAATTTCAATCCGCCTACATTTCCGGTAATATCCCTCGCAGCGACCCAATCCCTCCAATTGGGGGATTGTTCCAGCCAATGACTGGAGAAGTCCTTACCTCAGACACAGTATTTATCGATGGATGGGCAACTGATGAGGATAGTGGCATTGATCAAGTCCAGATCATCGCCAAATTCGGTAACGGATGGCATGAGATTGGCCCAAAATTTTCCCAGGACTTTTTTAATTTTGAATGGGATATGTGCGCAGCGGATGTCCCCGATGGGCCACTAAGCTTGGCTCTTCAGATCCGGGACAAATCTGGCAACACAGCTGTTGGGTTACCAGGTTTAACCCACATCACCAAAGATTTCGTTTGCCCTTCCCCTCTCCCGGCATGCGTACCATCCCCAGACCAAATTGCACTATTCACCCGGCCAAATTACTCCGGTGCATGTAAAGTTTTAGATACAGGTCAATATCCCAACAGTTCGGATCTAGGGTTATTGGGTGATAACAAAGCGGCATCTATACTTGTCGGTCAACATGTCCTGGCAACTCTTTATACAGGAGATGGATATTCTGGGCGCAGTGAAACCTTCATCGAAGATGACAGTAATCTAGCCAACACCCTGATTGGCTCCCAATCAACCTCATCATTGCGTGTCCGCACTAAATCATATCCTCCTAACATCCCTTGGGCACCTGTATCACCTCCCCCTGGGGCAATTCACTTCCAAGGGGAATCCTTGAGCCTTGCATGGAAGGTTCCCACCGGAGGCGTTGAGTTCCGTGTCGAATTAAACATGCCCAGCGGTTCGATTTCTTCGAATTGGATGCCTGAGCCTGTTTGGGACTTGACTTTCTTGAACCTGCCTACAGGATCATACAATGCGAAAGTACAGGCTCGCAACAGCTACTCAGAGGGAGGCTGGAGCGATGCGACCGATTTTACCATCGTCGCCAATCCTTTTGAACCAACACCGCCGGTTGAGGCACCAGTGTTTCACGATATGGAAGATGGCGCCCCAGGATGGACATCCAGTGGTTTATGGCATTTAGGAGAGGATCCACAGCGTGCATTTAGTGGGTCACATCGCTGGTACTATGGCCATGTTCCTGAAAACCCACCAGGAAACTACTTAACCGAATCGCCTAATTACGGCAGCCTCACATCCCCTCTCATCTATTTACCCGACCAAGACACTCCCTACTCACTCCGTTTTTGGTACCTCTACCAGACAGAGAGTCCCGGAAAAATTTGGGATCGTCGTTGGGTGCAAATCTCAAAAGATGGGAGTACTTTCGAAAATGTACTGCAACTCTACAACGATCTTCCCGATACTTGGTTGAACGGCATACTAGATTTGTCAGAGTACGCTGGCTCTACTCTCCAGGTGCGATTCTACTTAGAAACCCTTGATGACCTCTTCAACGAACACGAAGGGTGGTATATCGATGACTTCGAAATTTCCATCGACCCCTTCCCGCATTGTGGACAAAACGACCAGGAATTAATTCCCATAAACTATGGAGAAGAAACACCAGGTGTAATTTGCTACCCAGGCAATGTAGACACTTTCTCCTTTGATGGGATTGCTGGTGACCGGGTAATGATTGCTTTAACCACCCCAGAAGATAGCCCTCACCCCGATTATGATTATGTGATCACGCTAATTGATGTGGACGGCGAGTCTCCGCTTGCAGAATATGATCAAGAATTGCGTTCCGAAGGGATTAGACCTCATATTGGATTCTTGATCACTCGCTCCGGGACTTACTATCTCCAGGTGCGCCATCGACTACATCCAACAATAGGAGGAGATGAATACTCCTATGCACTCCATTTAATCAAGGACAATCAACGTCCGGAAGCTGATTTTATTTTCCCTGAAAAAGAAATCAACCTTCCCCCTGAAGAAGTTGATTTACTGGTGTTAGCCAGTGAAAGGTTCCCTGATAGCGCCATCCATATGCTCAGTGGTCTCAGCCGGGTCGAATTCTTATGGCATTCAGGTGACTGGTTGAATGACGACTGGGTATTGTTAGGGAGTGATTGGGAAGGCCAGGATATTTGGAGCATTGTCTTTGACGCACAGAACCTCGACAATCAGAAAGGTATGGCTTTTTTTGCCAATGTCTATGACTGGGCTGGGAATTGGACCGGTCAACCAGTCTGGAATGTTGATAGATTTCATCCGTATTTATATCTCCCACTTGTCAAGAAAGGGATTGTTCTGGGGGAGCCCTAAAAAGAATAATAGGCATTCTCAAATTTCTTTATTATAAAAATTATCCTCTAGCTAAGTCAATAATAATTGACACCACAAGGGGAAATTTTCTGTATGACTTTCTTGAATTCTCACAGAATAGAACTTATAGGCAAGAACTTCAAGATAGAACAACAAAATGGTATACTACGGGCTGCCATGTCCTTTAGAAATTCTTGATAAATCTGAGCAAGAAAGTATATAGAATCACTACAAGTGAAACTAATTATCCAAATCCCTTGTTTTAATGAAGCTCAAACATTACCGCAAACTGTAGAAGCATTGCCGCGGGAATTGAATGGTATCGACCAGCTTGAATACCTGGTTATTGACGATGGCAGTACTGATAACACCGCTCAAATCGCTCGCCAGGTTGGTGTTCACCACGTTATCCACATCCCTCGCAATGTGGGATTGGCAGCTAGCTTCATGGTTGGTTTAGAAACGTGCTTAAAATTGGGGGCAGACATCATCGTCAACACAGACGCTGATAACCAATATTTCGCTGAGGATATACAGCCTCTTCTGGAGCCAATTTTAGCCGGCCGTGCTGATTTGGTGGTTGGAGATCGAAAGGTAGCAACCTTAACAAATTTCTCTTTGATCAAACGCCAGTTACAGCGCCTCGGGAGTTGGATTATTGGTCGCGCTTCAGGGATGAATATTCCAGATGCTACCAGTGGATTTCGAGCAATCACCCGAGAAGCTGCACTGCGTACATTGGTATTGAGCGAATATTCTTATACCCTTGAGACGTTGATTCAGGCAGGTTCCCGCCACATGGCTATCGAATATATTCCTGTCCGCACCAATCCGCAGACACGCCCCTCGCGCTTGATGCGCAGCATACCTCATTATCTGGCTCAATCTGGTGCTACCATCCTCCGTGCATACACCATGTACCGTCCGCTGCGCGTATTTACCATCTTGGGTCTGCTCTTTATTCTCGGCGGTCTGGTATTAGGAATTCGATTCCTATACTTTTACCTCATCGGGCAAGGTGCCGGGCATATCCAGTCGGTAATCTTGACTGCCATCCTTCTCATTGTTGGCTTCCAGGTCCTTCTCATCGGTTTGGTCGCTGATTTGATCGGATTCAACCGAAAAATCCTTGAAGAAGTTCTCTACCGGTTGCGCAATCAAGAAATCAAGGGGGCTGCATTTAGAGATGCTAACGTAACCGAAGCAGTTGGCGAACCTTCCCTATCCATAGATGAATCAGAGTAAATTGATACACAGGAAAAAGTTTATTGCCGCGAACCAGTCAGGTAAGTTGGCATTTAAACTTCTATTTCTTTTTTTCACTCTTTTTCTAACTTCATGCAGCCCCTGGACGCGTGGAGGTCAAATCAGCCGTACGGATTTTATAAATTTTCATGCGGGAGAGAGCCTCGGGCAAACCTTCACAGCTCGTTATCGCGGGTTGTCAGGGATTCAATTATTCCTAAAACCTGGCGAAGGATCACAAGGGACTCTTTTATTCAGTGTCCATCCGGGAAGTCAAGATGCTCAGGTTATCGTTTCAGCAAACTTGGATGTTGGAGATGTACAAACCCCGGATTATTACAGATTCCTCTTTGAACCGCAATCCTCTTCATATAATCAGGACTATTACTTCACCATCGAATTCCAGGGTGAGGGGTATCTCCAAGTGGGAACAGCTGCAGGCTCATCTTACTTAGATGGCGCTCTCTACCATAACCACCGACCTTTGGATCTTCAAACAAACTTCTTGCTGGTTTATGACCCCGTTCAGACAGCTCTCGGAGTAATTGCACTTATATTCACCTGGATATGGTATCTGCTGGTGAGTGGATTTCTGTTTGCCTTACCTGGATGGGCATTGCTCAGTACGTTCTGGCGAGGTCACAAATTCATTCACTGGTTTGAAAAGCTGGCTCTTTCTGCAGGGCTATCTTTGGCTTTCTATCCTATTTTCTTCCTTTGGACTAACCTGATTGGATTACGTCTGGGTTATCTATACGCCTGGTTGCCACCTTCTTTTGCTATGTTGTGGTTGCTTTGGAAAGTCTTCACCACCATCAGGGAAAAAGGTTTCACCTTCTCACAGTTTAACCAATTTCGATTTAAGATTACCAAACCTGATTGGCGTTCACTTTCAACCCATTTACCATCTTTATCCCTGCTTATTGTCTTGGTGATGGTTTTCGCTGTTCGCTTTTGGGTAATCCGCTCCTTGGATGTGCCTATGTGGGGGGATTCCTACCAGCACACCATGATCGCCCAGCTGCTGGTGGATAACCGCGGTTTGTTTTCCTCCTGGGAGCCTTATGCTGAAATGCAATCATTCACCTACCACTTTGGCTTCCACAGTCTGGTTGCGGTGTTCCATTGGATAACCCGACTTCCCATGCATCAAGCAACCTTGTGGACCGGTCAGATCCTGAATGGGTTGGCTGTTTTCTCCTTGTACCCTCTGGCAAATCGACTGGGAGGCAACCGCTGGGCTGGAGTTGCAGCAGTGTTGGTCGCAGGACTCTTAGTATCTTTCCCAATGTACTATGTAAATTGGGGCCGTTACACCCAGTTAGCCGGGCAAGCCATTCTACCTGTCGCGATCTACTTTATGTGGAAAGCAATTGAGTTAAAACCCAGGAATTGGGGTTTGATCTCTGTCTCTTGGATATGCGTGGCGGGCCTGGCGTTAACCCATTATCGGGTGTTAATATTCCTTGTTATTTTCATTGCACCTCTTTTTCTGTTCTATTTCCGGCGAAAGAATTTTATCGCTATAGTGAGCAACACCACAATCGTTGGGGTTGGCGCTGGTTTACTCTTCTTGCCCTGGTTCTTGCGAGTATTTCAAGGTTATATCCTTGCCATTCTAGGGCACCAGCTGACCACATCTCCCGGATCTGTCTCAGAAGGGACGCATCTTTCTTACATCCTCAGCAACCTCACTACGTATCTCCCGACATGGGTTTGGATTCTGTTACCCATATCGATTATTTGGGGATTATGGAAAAAGAAATCCGCGGTTTCAGTGATTGGGGTTTGGTGGTTTCTGATCTTTATAGCTGCCAACCCTTCTTTATTAGGGTTACCAGGCGAAGATGCAATCGGCAACTTTACTGTCTTTATCGCTGCATACATCCCCACAGGATTAATCGTAGGAGCTTTTATTGGTTGGTTATTGGATGAAATCCTCGTAAAAAATGTCTCAAGAAGAACGGAGTTCTTGTCCCTGCTGACCCTTGTCCTGCTTTTTTTTGCTGGTCTTTGGGGGACTTTTCAGAGGATAAGTGACTTTCAACCATCCCATCATTCCTTAGCTACTCGAGCTGATATACGGGCATTCCAATGGATTAGTGAGAATACCCCGACAGATGCGCTTTTCCTGGTAAACAATTTCGTTGCCTATGGAGGTAACGCCATCGTCGGATCAGATGGAGGATGGTGGATACCCCTCCTCACACATCGGCAAACCGTTCTTCCCCCACTCAACTACGGATCTGAGCGCGGGCCCTACGCCAATTATCACAACTGGATTACTCAACTTGGGAAGGATATTGAAAGAGAAGGACACCTCCACCCAACTTTGCTTGCTGAGTACCAACAAAGAGGCATCACGCATGTTTTCGTCGGACAGCAGCAAGGACAGGTGAATAACTTTAGCGCTGTACTTGATCCTGACGAGCTCTTAGACCATCCTTCTTTCTATCCCATTTATAATCAAGACCGGGTGTGGATTTTTGAATTCAATCCCTAGCGTTATTTTTGAAATTTTTCATAGGCAGCCAACGTCTTTTCAAGCATAGCTTCCATACTAAACTCCCGCATTATGTGCTGCCGACCGTATTTCCCCATTTTATGGCGGAGTTGCTCGTCTTTCAGAAGAGTGATTATCCCTTCTGCGAGAAATTCTGGGCAATTTTCCTTGATCAAAATGCCTCCCTCCCCCACCACCTCTGCCACAGATCCTGTATCCAGTGCTACAACCGGGGTTTCACAAGCTAACGATTCAGCTAATGGTAATCCAAATCCTTCTAAGAACGATGAGGACACATATACATCTGCCAAGCTGAAATATTCAGGCATCTCTTCATCTGGGGCAAATCCGATTTCGAGTACAAACCGTTCAAATGAGTTTAAGAGAGAAAAAACCTCTCTCCGATAGGTTTGACTTCTCCATTTTCCTAAAATTAGCAATCTGGGAGTGGGTTGGATTAGGGGTAACGCTTTAATCAGTGTTTCTAATCCTTTTCGACGAGTAATAAAACCAACAAACAAAAGCACTTGTTCATCATCCTGCAACCCTAATTTTCTACGCATTGGTGTAGAATTTTTAGAGGGTTGGAAAAAAAGAGTGTCAACCCCATGGGGTGCAATCGCTACAAGATCATCCCGTACACCATAATGCCTGGAAAATTCATCGCGTGTAGTCGTGCTCCCTGCTATCAATCCATTAGCCCTTTTAAGAGCAGGCAGCTCTGCCAACTGGTGAGCAATCCAATAATAGGCAAAGCGGGTTATCCATGAAATACTTTTCTTAGGAGCATAGTCAAGACTCTTTAGTCGTTGATGAAATGAATGCTGAAGTGAACCGATGAATTTCCCTCGAAATGCCCAGCCAAAATGGATATCCCAAAAATGGATGACATCAAACTGACCTAATTTTGGAAGAAGTTTCGCTGCCCGATATCCAAAACCAATCCAATCGGATTGATCAAGTTGAATCCGATAAATATTCAAATTCGGATGAATGTGCACCTCATCTGCTTTCTCACGCATACCAGCTACCACTGTCACATGGTGGTTGGCATCAAGAAGGGCAGTTACTAATCGTTCGCCGCTCAAATCTAAACCTGATGTACGTAAAGGCTTGTATCCTAATGTGATGAATGCAATTTTCATTTTCACTTCAGTGTAATAGCTTAGTAATAATTTCACCTAATCGATTCGTGATAACGGCTTCACTACAATCCAGTTCAAATTTCTTTCTACCACCTAGAGCAATTCTCGACCGCAGAGAATGGTCTTCAGCGAGTGTTATTATCGCGGCAGCTAATGAACTTGGGTCAGCCGGTGGGCAGAAATAGGCACTTTCACCGTGTACAAGTAATTCTTGATTTGCCGTCGTAGAGGTAGCGATCACTGGTTTAGCCATAGCTAACATCTGGTAAATCTTCCCCGGAATTACCCGCTCAGCTTTTGCGCTCTTTCCAAAGTGACCTCCCAGACATATGTCAGCCTCAGCGATTCGTTCAGGCAGTTCTGCGGGTGGGATATATGGTGAAAAAACTACATTTTCGAGCTTTAATTCCTTACTCAAAGTTCTGATCCGCTCGTATTCTTGCCCTTCTCCAATCAGTTCAAATAATACTGGTTCCCCCTCCAGAACTTTAGCAGCTTCGATCACGGTATCGACACCATGCAGAGGCAAGTAAGTGCTGTAATATAGGATCTTCGTCTGGTCACCATCAGTTTTTGGTTGGCGAGGGAAAAACAACTCTTCATTACAACCTACTGGTAAAGCACTGATTAGATTCGGCTTAATTCCAAAGTTGCGCATAAAGTATTCTCGATGCGAAGCAGTGTCTAATAATATATGGTCTGCAAATTTGCATGCATATCTATCCAACCATAAAGCCAATTTGCCAGCCAATGAGTCTGATGAGAATTTTTCCCGATCAGACACGAGGGTGTCGTAGGTTGACACAAAAGCATCGAACAATACAGGTTTTTGGGTAATGATGCGAACTGGAATCATTAACAAGTGACCGTAAAAACCAACAAAGACCAAGTTATAATTCTTTCGTAATAGTTTGGGGATGGCTTTAACAGAAATTCTTAACGTTCTCTTCAACAGTGATTTTGCCCTCCCTCGCTCTCCTACGACATCTACACT
>JACUUU010000083.1 GCA_014859065.1 Anaerolineales bacterium | reverse complement strand
TGGATGTCTTAAGTATCCCTTTTGCGCTGCTAACCCCTATGCCGTAAATATATGTCAATCCTACTTCGACCCGCTTGTTACGCGGAAGGTCAACTCCTTCAATACGTGCCATGTTCTCTATCCCTGTCGCTGCTTATGCTTTGGGTTTTCACAGATAACGTATACAACGCCTCTTCTCCTTACTATCTTACATTTGGCGCATCGCTTTTTTACTGATGCTGAGACTTTCATCACTAGACGCTCCTCAAAATATGACCTGCGACTTCAATCACTAGGCGAAGCTATAATTTTACTTTAAATCCTTATGCTTGTCCAGTTACATAAGAACTTGTTACTCACAAGCCGTTAATATTATTGGATCACTCTCAGTAACTGCGACGGTATGTTCAAAATGGGCTGTTAAACTCCCATCTGCAGACACAACTGTCCACTGATCGGACAAAACCCTTGTGCGATGTGTGCCTACTAATACCATCGGTTCTAATGCGATAGTGATACCTGGACGCAATTGGAGACCTCGGTTTTTAACACCAAAATTTGGAACCAAAGGACCTTCATGCATTTGCCGACCAACACCATGACCTGTGTATTCTCGGGGTACATGATAGCCATGGCTTTCCACATGCTCCTGGATAGCTGCCGAAACATCTCCAATTCTATTTTCCTTATACATTTTTGATATCCCGACAAATAATGCCTCTTCAGTGACCCGTAACAATTTCTCTGCTTCTGCCGAGATCTTGCCTACTCCAGCCGAAAAAGCCGAGTCAGCAACAAAACCATCCAGAACCGTTCCACAATCGATAGAGACTACATCTCCACTTTGCAATTTTCGTTGACCCGGGATCCCATGCACCAGCTCCTCATTGATGCTTATGGTCAATGTCGCCGGATATGGATATGCACCCGGATAATTCTTAAATGCAGGAGTGCCTCCATTTGATCGGATTAACTCCTCAGCGGCTTTATCAAGTTCAGCGGTTGTCACTCCAGGTCGGATTAATTCACGTACGACTTCTAATGCTTTCGCATTGACTTTTCCAGCGAGTCGCATCGATTCAATTTCTTGCTGGCTTTTGATCACCACTGCCCTTTCTGCCATATGCTTCCTACTTTTCCACAGATAAATATTCAAGCAAATCAACCATCACATCTTCTATTGATTGTTCTCCATTTACCTCAAACAACAAGCCAAGTTTCTGGTAGTATTCTTTCAACGGTCTTGTCTGTTCATGGTATACGTCGATTCGGCGTTTCACTGTCTCCGCTTGATCGTCTTCCCGCTGGTAGAGATCTGAGCCATCATAGTCACACCGCCCTGTTTCTTTAGGTGGGTTATATTTTCTATGAAAGATGTGTCCATTCTCGCGGCAGGTTAACCGGCCTGCTAGTCTTTCAATCAGCTCTTCATCGGGGACTCTGATATAGGCAGCCATATTCACTTCTCCACCAAATTCAGCCAACATTTTGCCTAACGCCTCTGCTTGAGCTGGTGTGCGGGGGAAACCATCGAATATTGCACCATTGACAGTATCCTTCTGAGATAACCGATCAGAAACCATGCCTATTGTCACGTCGTCTGGAACTAATTCTCCTTTACGAATATATTCATCAGCCAACTTTCCCAATTTTGTCCCATTTTTTAAATTTTCACGAAAGAGATCTCCCGAAGATATATGGGCTAATTTGAGTTTTTTGGCTAATTTACGTGATTGTGTGCCCTTGCCCGCACCTGGAGGACCCAAAATCACGATGTAAACTGGCATGACATTATCTCCTATCGGACAAGTAACGCTTCATCATAACCATGCAGCTTCAATTCTGCCTGCAGGTTGAAGAAAGTGTCTCGTACGACACCTACTACAATCAATAGGCCAACAGATGTGACTAAAAGCAATCCGGTCGTACCACCGAATGGGATTACCAAACCGATAAGCCAAGGTAAAATAGCCACAACCCCTAAGAATACCGCACCAGGAAAAGTGATTCTACGTAATACCCTGGTGAGATATTTCTGTGTAGGAGCCCCGCGACTCACACCTGGAATCTGAGCACCCACTCGCTTCAAGTTTTCCCCGTAATTCTGCTGAGAAAATAACACATCAGTGTAAAAGAAGGTGAACGCTACAACCATAAGGAAGAACATAATCCAATAAGCACTACCGCCACCTCCAAAAGTGTTCGTTATGCTGAATGCCAGGTTAGCAACCCACGGAGTTTGAGAACCACTAAAAAAACTGGCTAATATGGCTGGGAAAGTCAATAGAGATTGTGCGAAAATTATCGGGATCATTCCAGCCATATTCACCCTCAGAGGTAATGTGCCTTTCACAGGCATCGACATCCTATTTCCCATTCTTCGACCTGGGTACATCACAGGAACATTTCTTTGTCCTTGTTGGACAAACACGATTGCAAAGATCGTCAGTGTGGTAAACAGTAACATGAAGAATAATGATATATAGCGGTATTGTTGGTCTGCCAATATCGACCCAAGGTTCATCGGAACCCCTGCGACAATACCAGCAAATATTATCAGCGACAAACCTTGTTTCTTGATACCATACTCAGATATCAACTCACCTAGCCAAATAGCAAAAAGGGTTCCTGCAGTCATGCTGAGAATAATGGTAATTGAGGGCAGCATTGTGTCACCTCTTAATCCAAAATCCTCCAGGATGGGCACACCACCAGCAAAGGAAGTGAAAAGGTTGATTTGTCCTATCGCCTGCAATGCAGCCATGGGGACCGCCAATAACAAGGTATATTTCTCCATCCACTTTCGGCCTTCGCGTGGATCCTCCTGCATACGCCTCTGCAAAGCCGGAATAATAGGGACTAAGAGCTGTAAGATAATGGAGGAAGTAATATATGGGTATACTCCCATTGCTAGCACCGAAAAATTGGAGACTGTTCCTCCTGAAAGAAGATCCAATAAGTTAACTAATGTGCCCGCAGCTCCCCCACCAGCGAGGATCTGTTGGATGGCTTCGCGGTTTACACCTGGAACTGGCACATGAGCTGCAAGCCGATAGATCCCTAGAATCATCAGCGTAATTAACAACTTACGCCGGATGTCCTGAGCTGACCACAAGTATTTCCAACCAGAGATATTCATCAGGAGCTCTCCTTATCAATTGCCTCCAGAGGAATTATTTCCACACTACCACCAGCAGATTCAATTTTACCGCGCGCACTTTCGCTAATTCGATGAACTTTTATTTTCAGGGGTTTTGTAACTTGCCCTCTACCCAATATCACCACTGGCTTTTTAACATCTCGGATGAGCTGAGCTTCTTTTAAAGTCTCAGGAGTAATCTGACTATCAGCTGGAAAATTTGTTAACTGTTCCAGATTAACCTCTATATATTCAATCCGAGAAATTGGTGTAAATCCTTTACCGCGTTTAAAAGGAAGCCGCCGATAAAATGGGAGGTTGCCTCCCTGGTGATACAGACCTGGCCCCCCACCTGCTCGAGCCCCTTGACCTTTGGTGCCACGCCCAGCAGTTTTTCCCTGGCCAGCAGAAATCCCACGTCCGACTCGTTTGCGGTTCCTTCGGGATCCTTCTTGAGGTTTTATATCATGCAATTTCATTTCCTTACGTATCCTTAATCTTCCACCTGGACTAAATGTTTAACCTTTGCTAACATACCACGTAAAACAGGGCTTTCCAGATGTTCAACGGTCTGGTTCATTCTCCGAAGGCCTAATGCCCAAATGGTACCCTTCTGCCTTTTTGAGTAACCGATAGGGCTGTGGATAAGCGTAACACGGACAACTTTTTCTTCATTCTTCTTCTTATTTTTTTCAGCCATGCTGCTTCCTCCTCTCCCAGAAAGGCAATACTTCTTTCACTGACTTTCCTCTTAACGCTGCCACTTCTTCTGGAGACTTGATCTGGTCAAGTGCGTCCATTGTAGCAAAGACAACATTTAATAGATTGTTACGACCTAATGATTTAGTCAAGATATCCGAAATACCCGCAGATTCAAGAACTGCCCGAACACCACCTGCAGCGATCACACCAGTCCCTGGAGAGGCAGGTTTGAGCAATACCCTTGCCCCACCTGACCGACCTATAACCTCATGAGGTATCGTTGTGTTGAAGAGCGCAACACGATGCATAGTTTTTCGCGCACGTTCTGAAGCTTTCCGCATTGCATCTGGAACAGAATTCGCCTTCCCAACTCCAACACCAACACTTCCCCGGTTGTCGCCAGCTACTACCGCAACCCTGAAAGAGAATCTGCGACCACCCTTAACAACCTTGGCCACGCGGGCGATTTCAATGACACGCTCGTCAAACTCTTGTTCAAATTCTGTACTTTGATACTCCGACATAAGTTTCTCCCGTCAGGCAGTTTAGAATTTCAGGCCACCCTCCCGAGCGCCATCAGCCAATGCCTTTACCCTTCCGATATACTGGTAACCACCACGATCGAAAACCACTGTAGTTATACCAAGAGCTTTGGCTCTTTCAGCCAATTCCTGTCCAACAAGGTGAGCTTGTTCAGATTTGGGTAAACCTTTCACCTTGTCTCTCAATCCCGCATCAATTGATGAAGCCGAAACCAGAGTATGTCCAACTTCATCGTCAATCACTTGGGCATATATATCCGAATGGCTACGGAAAATATTTAAGCGAGGTCTTTCACGTGTACCAGCAACTTGTTTCCTCACCCTCGTGTGTCTCCGCAGGCGAGCTATATTGCGATTCTTATTTTTTGCCATAGAATTACACCCTACCAGCCTTACCTGCCTTTCGGCGAATTCTCTCGTCCAAATATTTAATACCTTTACCTTTATAAGGCTCAGGTGGTCTGATCTTTCGAATATCGGCTGCCACCTGTCCAACAAGCTCTTTGTTGTAGCCTCGTACAAATATCTGGCGAGCTCTTGTATCAACATCGAAACTGATCCCATCAGGCGGTTCCACAGTCACCGAATGAGAATACCCAACCTGGAGAACCAAGTTGTTTCCTGACATTTCAGCTCGATAACCAACTCCATTTACCTCAAGCACTTTTTGAAAGCCAGTGCTAACCCCTTCTACCATATTATTAATAATTGCTCGTGTCATTCCGTGTAAAGCGCGATGTCTACTCTCGTCTGAGGGTCGTTCTACCCTTATCTCTCTATCCTTCAAAGAAATCTTCATATCAGCCGGAAAGGTGTGCGCGAGCTCACCTTTTGGGCCTTTAACTCGAACATACCCTCCTTGAATTTTTACATCAACACCTGACGGTACGATTACCGGCATACGTCCAATTCTTGACACTTCTATAACTCCTTTAGTCAGCCAGCTATCATTCAAAACTACGGCTGTTCTAACTGGTATTTCAGATTACCCTCAATCCCAATCATTTGGAATCTCAATTAGAGCTACCAGACTTTACAGATTACTTCTCCTCCGACACCCAATTGCCTGGCTCGTTGCCCAGTCATTACACCTTTAGGGGTTGTAACTATCGCAATTCCCATACCAGATCTCACCCAGGGAATCTCCTTCTTGCCAGTATATATACGCCTTCCTGGTCGACTAACTCGCTCAAGCCCTGTTATAACCGACCGCCGTAAACGACGTTCTCCTATGTATTTCAACCGGATACGAAGGACTTCGTGCCCAGGGTGAGGGCCATCAACAACTTCGTAGTTGCTAATAAAACCTTCACTCTTTAAAATTTTCGCAATCGAAACTTTCATCTTTGAACTTGGCATTGCTACCAATGTATGCCCTACCATTATCGCATTTCGAATGCGTGTCAACATATCAGCTATTGGATCAGTAACACTCATATCTCACAAACCTCCGCTCGGTTACCAGGAAGATTTCACAACGCCGGGAACCTTCCCCTGAAGAGCTAACTCGCGAAAACAGATTCTACATAAACCAAATCGGCGCATGTAACCGCGTGGGCGACCACATACCTTACAACGGTTGCGAACCCGAGTTTGGTATTTCCGGCGTTGCTCTCTTATAACTATTGATTTTTTCGCCATTAATAACCTTCCTTCCTGAACGGCATCCCGAGCAATTCAAGTAATTGCCTACCTTCCTCATCTGTGCGCGCAGTTGTCACAATTGAAACCTCTAACCCGCGCAATTTATCGATTTTATCGTAATCGATCTCCGGAAAGACCAACTGCTCACGTAACCCCAGCGTATAATTCCCGCGACCATCAAAGGCATCCGCAGATACCCCGCGAAAGTCACGCACTCTCGGAAGGGCAATGTTTACTAACCGATCTATAAAAGACCACATTCGATCTCCACGCAGTGTGACCTTAACACCAATTGAGCGCCCTTCTCTCAATTTAAAGGCAGCAATACTTTTGCGAGCTCGCGTTATGATTGGTTTTTGTCCGCTAATCTGAGAAAGGTCCGCAACTGCAGAATCTAGTGCTTTGGCATTATCCAATGCTTCACCTACTCCGATATTGACCACGACTTTCTTTAAGCGTGGAACCTGCATAACGTTCTCGATATTAAGTGATCTCATCAACGCTGGGACGATCTCTTGATTGTAATAATCCTGTAAATAATGCGTCATTTCACACTCCTACCATTCTTTACTCTATAATTGCTCCGCATTTTTTACAAACGCGATCCACCTGTTTTCCTTGGCGCTGAAAACTTAACCTTGTTGGCTCATCGCATTTAGGACAAACAACCATCACATTCGAGATATGCACCGGCATTTCAAATTCAATAATACCTGGAGCCATAGTTCGGCCTTGGGTTTGAATCTGGCGTTGGTGTTTTTTATGAATATTCACACCTTGCACTACAACCCTGCCCGTTTCAGGAAGTACACGCATTACCTCACCGCGCTTCCCTTTGTCTTGAGTGCGACCATTGATGACCTCTACTTTGTCGCCTTTTCGAATTTTTACCTTCACTTTATTTACTCCTGACCTACCTTATCAACGCTAAAGAACTTCAGGCGCAAGGGAAACTATTTTCATATAACCCTTCTCACGCAGCTCCCTGGCGACTGGCCCAAAGATACGCGTTCCGCGTGGATTACGTCCATCAGTATCGAGGATAACAGCAGCGTTATCATCAAAGCGGATATATGAACCATCTTCACGGCGCCATTCTTTGGCACAACGGACAATAACCGCCCTGACAATATCGCTCTTTTTCACGGTTCCTTGAGGCGTAGAGACTTTTACTGTGCCTACAACAACGTCTCCCACACCAGCATACTTCCGCCCTGTACCACCTAGGACTTGTATCACAAGCAATTCTCGAGCGCCTGTATTGTCAGCAACCCGTAATCGACTCTCGTTTTGAATCACAGCTAAGCCTCCACCTGGAGCTCCTCGACCTCTATGTCGCGGTGCAGGATTTCTTCGACTACCCAACGCTTTCGCCGAGAAATAGGTCGGCTTTCAACTATGCGCACTAAATCGCCAACACTACTTCCCAGCTCGTCATGCGCCATTACACGCTTCCTACTATTTACTACTTTGGCATAAAGTGGATGGCGATATCTACGGCTTATCTCGACTATAACAGTTTTTTCCATATTATCTTTTGTAACTACACCATCCAACCGACGTCGTTCATTCATATTTCACCTTCATTCTTGCTCCATCAATTCTCGTTCTCTCAATACTGTGTGGAGACGGGCAATTGTCTTGCGAGAATACTTCAAGCGGCTTGTATCTGTTAATTCACCAGTTGCTTGTTGAAATCTCAACCTCATTAATTCTTCTTTTGCATCACTCAGTCGAGAAATGATCTCGTCATCTGAGAGAGCTCGAATCTCGGTTAACTTCATGATTCCCCTCCAACTACATCATGGCGAGACACAATTTTCGTCTTTATTGACAGCTTATAAGATGCCAGACGTAACGCTTCCCTTGCAACCTCTTCAGGCATTCCACCACCAACTTCGAACATGATACGCCCTGGCTTCACAACAGCCACCCAAAACTCCACATTACCCTTACCTTTTCCCATCCGGGTTTCTGCTGGTTTTTGGGTAACCGGTTTATCTGGAAAGATTCGTATCCATACTTTGCCACGACGCCGCATAGACCTTACAATTGCTCGTCTGGCTGCTTCGATTTGACGGGCAGTAACCCAACCTGGTTCTTGCGCTTGCAATCCATAATCACCGAAATGAACCTCAGCCCCTCTTTGCGCTTTGCCTCTCATCCGGCCGCGCATCTGCTTTCGGTATTTAACACGTTTTGGCATTAACATAATATGAAACCTCTTTATTCGCTGACATATACTCCCTCGGTAGATTCCAATTGCTCTTCCACCTCGGGCAGTACCTCACCTTTATAAATCCAGACCTTGACACCAATCTGTCCATATGTTGTTAAAGCTTCAGCCTGAGCAAAGTCTATATCAGCCCGCAATGTTTGCCGAGGTACTCTACCCTCCCGCATATTCACGGATCGCGCCATTTCTGCTCCACTCAACCTACCAGAAACTTCAATGCGCACTCCCTCAGCCCCCGCTCTCATAGTCTGTTGAATAGCTCGTTTCATCGCTCTCTGGTAGCTAATCCTTCTTACCAGCTGATCAGCAATATTTCCTGCAACCAGATAAGCATCCATATCTGGGGACTTGATCTCCTTTATGTCAAGATCGATCTTTTTCCCTACCAATTCTTCCAGATTCGACCTCAATTTCTTTACATTCTCACCTTTCCGCCCAATCAAAATCCCTGGCTTCGCAGTATGAACGGTGACTTTCACTTTGCCAGGAAAGCGTTCGACTTCAATCCGTGAGACTCCTGCACGCTGCGCTTCTTTCTGAATTAATTCCCTGATAGCGAAATCCTGATGCAGTTGATTTACATAATTCTCGCCTTCTGCGTACCAGCGTCCTTCCCACGTCTTGTTGATCTTTAGGCGAAAACCGGTTGGATGCACTTTACGTCCCATAATTTCTCCTGTGAGGCACAACTATCTAAGAACTGGTCAATAGAATAATTGTGTCCTCCTTCATCTACTTTTCTCGATTAATCAGTCGCGCTCTCTCAGAATAACGGTAATATGCGATGCACGTCGTAGTATCGGTTTAAAGCGTCCCCGGGCACCAAACCTCCGCCAACGTCGAGTTGGAGCTTCATCTGCAGAGATTTGAAAAATATACAGATCATCCCGACTTATCCCAAAATTCTCTTCTGCATTTGCCATCGCTGATGCTACTACTTTTGATATCGGTTTTGCAGCCCGGTTAGGGATGAATTTCAGTGTGCTCAGTGCATCAGTTACATACTTCCCTCGAATCTGATCTACAACCAGCCTCGCCTTCTGCGAAGAGATAGGGATATATCGTGCCTGTGCGCGAATGTTCTCAGCCATAATTTACCTCCTGATCTTTTTCTCCGCCACATGACCACGAAATGTACGGGTTGGAGCAAACTCACCTAAACGATGACCTACCATGTTCTCGGTTATATAGATAGGTACGTGACGGCGGCCATCATGTACAGCTATGGTGTGACCGACCATTTGTGGAAATATCATACTGGCGCGGCTCCAAGTACGAATGACCCGTTTTTCACTTCTCTCGTTCATAACTTCAACTTTCTTCAACAATTTCGGGTCGATATACGGCCCCTTCTTCAAAGATCGTCCCATATTAAAACTCCTACTCTATCGGCGTTTCTTTCCTCGACGACGGACAATAAATTTTTCCGTCTGCTTATTCCGACGCGTCTTTGCACCTAATGTTGGTTTACCCCAGGGGCTTTTAGGTCCTGGCATTCCTATAGGCGAACGACCTTCACCTCCACCATGTGGATGATCGCGTGGGCTCATAGCTGAACCGCGAACTGTTGGTCTAATACCCATGTGGCGTTTTCGACCAGCTTTTCCAATTTTTATTGTACTTGCTTCGACGTTTCCAACCTGACCAATGGTGGCGTAACAAGTCTGACGCACCAGGCGTACCTCACCTGAGGGAAGGCGGATTTGGGCATAATCTCCCTCTTTAGCCATGATCTGAGCTGCACCTCCGGCAGCCCGAACCATTTGACCCCCGCGTCCTTCGCGTAGCTCAATATTGTGCACCATTGTGCCTATCGGGATTCCCGCAATCGGCATACTATGGCCTGGACGTACCTCTGCTTCTGGCCCTGATAAGACAACATCATTTACACGTAAGCCCAAAGGAGCAATAATATATCGCTTCTCGCCATCTTGATAGTGTAATAACGCCAGTCTGGCAGTCCGGTTCGGATCATATTCAATGGCTGCAACCCGTGCTGGTATACCCCGCTTATCTCGCTTGAAATCAACCATGCGAATGTGGCGGCGATGCCCACCACCTCTATGACGGACCGTTATACGTCCATACATGTTCCTGCCACCAGTCTTACGGCGGGATTTTATCAAAGATCGCTCTGGCTGAGCCTTAGTTATCTCTTCAAATGTAAATCCGGTCATTCCCCGTTGGCTAGGTGTAACCGGTTTGTAAGTTTTAACAGGCATTAGCGTACCCCTTCAAAAACATCAATACGATCACCTGACGAAAGAGTGACGATTGCTTTTTTATATGCACTCCGCCGAACCTTAATTCGGCGACTCCGCCACCTTCGGCTCCGTTTTGCTGGAACATTAATTACATTCACTCGCTCTACGTTAACATCAAAGATCGTTTCAACAGCATCTTTGATCATCGACTTGGTCGCGTCCCTGGATACTTCAAACACATACTGATTCAAGTCGCCTGTTTGATAATTCGATTTCTCCGTTACCAGAGGACGTCGAAGAACGTCATAAATAGTGGTCATATCAGCCTCTCACTATCACAAATAACTCTGAATTACATCTAACGCTGCAATTGGCATGATAATCTTTTCATAGCCTAGCAAATCCCGTACATTCAAGTAGTTTGCCATTAACGGTTTCACATTAGGCAGATTGTTGATTGCACGCAGCACAAAATCATAATCACCGATCTTGTTGGGAATTATCACCAATACTTTCCCTTCCCCTACCAAATTCTTTATGATCTCAGCCATTAAACGCGTCCTGGGTTCTTCCATTGAGAGATCTTTAAGCACCATTATGTCGTTGTTTTTAGCCTTGACTGACAATGCTGATCGCAAAGCAGCTTTACGCATCTTTCGAGGCATTGACAAACTATAATCACGTGGCCTAGGTGTATGAACTCCTCCACCACCTACCCATTGAGGTGATCTTATAGAACCCTGACGCGCTCTACCTGTTCCTTTTTGTCTCCAAGGCTTTCTACCACCACCAGACACTTCACTCCTGGTTTTAGTTTTATGCGTACCTAATCTTGCATTTGCAATTTGCCGTATATACGCCTGGTGCATTAAATCCACATTTATTTGGGCGGCAAAAATATGCGCTGGTAATTCAATTGTGCTAACCGTTTGGCCTTTTATGTCGAATACGTCTACTTCCATTGTTGCCTCACTTCATCTACCGCTTTCTAGCATCCTTGACAAGTACTAAACCACCACTCGGACCAGGCACTGCACCACGTACTCCTAATAAATTACGTTCGGGATCGACGATGACTACACGTAGATTTTGCACAGAAACTCGCTCAAATCCCATGTGTCCTGGACCTTTTGCTCCTTTGAACACCCTTCCAGGTGTCGTGGTTGCCCCTCGTGAGCCAGGAGCTCTCCAGCGATCAGATTGTCCATGGGTTTTAGGTCCGCCGGCAAATCCATGTCGTTTGACTGCTCCAGCAAAACCTTTCCCCTTTGAAGTACCTATCACATCAACTCGTTCACCAACCTGAAACGAATCATCCACCTTAATAACATCCCCTTCTTTTACGTCAGGATCTTTCACTCGGAACTCCCGTAGGTAACGTAATGGAGGAAGATTGTTGCGTTTCAAATGTCCTAATCGACCTCCGGTAAGACGTTTAGGTTTGACTTCTTCAAAACCTAATTGAACTGCCGAGTAGCCATCATTTTGTGATGAACGCACCTGGGTTACATAGCAAGGCCCAGCTTCGATCAAAGTCACCGGGATTGCCGCGCCGGTCTCGTCGAAAATCTGGGTCATGCCGATTTTCTTTCCAATAAGCCCTTTCAACATCTCCGTTTTCTCCTAACACATTCACATTTTTGGGACTGTCAGTATGGGCTCTACTGCATCATCCCTTACTACAGAGCAGTCAGTTGATTTGTTGCAGATATGTGGATGTTTTAACTCCACAAGCAAGTCACCTCTTTCTCTGCAGAAATATTTTTCAAAAATCCGTCGTCTTATACAACACCAATTATTAAATCTTAATCTCAATATCGACACCTGCCGGCAAATTCAATCGCATGAGCATGTCGATTGTTTTCGAGTCAGGATCTAAAACATCAATCAATCGATTATGAGTGCGTATCTCAAAATGTTCATGAGAATCTTTGTCGATAAATGTTGAGCGCCTGACGGTAAACTTTTCTATCTTGGTTGGTAGCGGAACTGGACCAACAACACGGGCACCAGTGCGCTCTGCCGTTTCAACAATGCGTTTAGCTGATTGGTCTAATACCCTATGGTCATAAGCTTTTAAGCGAATGCGGATTTTTTGCTTGACCATTTTTCACCTATTCCAAAATCTTTGTAATTACGCCAGCGCCAACGGTTAAGCCACCTTCGCGAATAGCGAACTTAGATCCCTGCTCCAGGGCTACCGGTACGATCAAGT
>JACUUU010000431.1 GCA_014859065.1 Anaerolineales bacterium | reverse complement strand
CGACCAAATAAATCCGTGTCCAACATGATCCTTAGGATTTGGCTCTTAACTGACTGCCGCATACAGGTCCTTGTTTCTCACCGTCCCTCTAGATTCTGCCTCCTGGGTGCTGGTCACTGATAATATAGTAAAATTATCAGCAACACCTGAAGGAGGTGGTTAATGTTTGCCAAATTTATTTCCATGGTCTTTATCCTGAGCTTGCTCCTCACCGCCTGCCAGTTATTCGTCCCACCTCCCATCGCCCAACCTACAACGGAGATGGTCACCCCCTCACCGCTGCCCACTGACACCTCCACAGCCGTTATCGATCCCGGCACCCCCACTCCAACTGAAACGCTGCAGCCTACCCCTGCTTCTGCCCCATTACCAGATCTGCCTCCAGAAGCCATCATGATCCTCGAACCCGCTTTTGGCTCACAGGTTGCCAGCCCGCTACGGGTGAGAGGCAGCACCGACCCGACCTTCGAGGGCACCCTCTTCATGAACATCATCCAGGATTACGATACTGTCCTGCCGGAAATCTCCACCACCATCCGGACTGTGCCTGGTGAGCGCGGTAGCTTTGAGTTTGAATATGCTTTCGAGCACCAGGGACCGGCCCTCATCCAGGTCTATGCCCTCAGCGAGCGGGATGGCGGCCTCACTCACCTCTCACACGTTGGAGTCGAACTGGCGCCACACGGTCCGGCTGACATCCAGACTACAGAACCCTACGTCGAGCGCATCACCATCTTCAGCCCCGCACCCTCAGAAACGATCACTTCCGGCGCGGTCACCGTCGAAGGGTTTGGCTGGGGCTGGCAGCTGGTAGAAATCGAAATCCTGGGGGAGAACGGGGATGTGATTGGTTCAGGTTCTGCCCAGATTGATTGGCCCGACGTTGGCGCTCCCGGTCCTTTCCGCGCTGTGGTGCCGTACTTCATCACCCACTCCCAGCCTGGGCGGGTCGTGGTACGCGATCGCAGCATGGCTTATGCTGGATTTGTGCACCTGAACAGCGTCGAGGTGAACTTCGAAATGCATCCGCAGCTAACCGAAGAAGCCATCATGATCCTCGAGCCTGCTCCCGAATCCCACGTAACCAGCCCGCTGCGCGTGCGCGGCTTCGCTGACCCCACTTTCGAGCAGAATCTCTTGATGCGTCTCGTTTTGGAGGACGGCACTGTGCTCCCCGAAACTTTCACCATCATCCGGGCAGGCCTTGGAGAGCGCGGCGCCTTTGAATTCGAATATGCTTTCGAGCACCAGGGACCAGCCCTCATCCAGGTATATGACGTCTCCGCTCGCGATGGAGGCATCATCCACCTCTCCTCCGTCGAAGTTACCCTCGACCCCACCGGCTCGCCGGATATCCGCACCAGAGACCCCTATTTGGAGCGCATCGCCATTGGCAGTCCAACTCCCTCGCAGGTGGTTACTGGCGGCGTTATCGAAGTCTCAGGGGTTGCCCTGAGATCCCACCCGCCATTATTAATGATCGACCTCCTGGACGAAAACGGGGACGAGTTATTTTCCACTGATGTTGAATTTATCTACGCGATCGGTGAACACGGTACCTTTTGGGCGCAGCTGGAATATTCGATCGACCGACCCCAGCCAGGTCGGGTCGTAGTGCGAGATCCAAGCTGGGATTTCCAGGCAGATGCGCATCTCACCAGTGTGGATTTCATGCTCGAACCGTAACCCGGCACATTCACCGGATACGCCTTATACCCTGGTGTGCGTCAACTCGATAAGAAATGCATAGGTTGGGTTCCATACCTGCCTGTTTGGTGGTTAACGCATCGCATTGTCTGAAAATCGAAATTTTTAATTTTATGAATGTCGCCCTAGGAACGTTCTTTGTCCTAAGCGAAGCGACTAAGGGCCTCTAGAGCCCCAACCTACCCGCTACCTTGCAGGTAAAAAGCCATCACCAAAACCACCACATAAATTCGGCGTCTATCAAAACCAAACCTGCTGAAGCAGGTTCGAATCCCCCTCGCGAAACTCTGTTTCGCCGCACCTCCTTGAAAATGGGAGGTGATTACCGGCGGTTGAAACCGCAATAACTGAACCCACCACAAGCGAAGCGACGCATGCCTGCGTAGGCTATTCTATAAAAAAGTCCACGC
>JACUUU010000082.1 GCA_014859065.1 Anaerolineales bacterium | reverse complement strand
GGGGTCGAGGATTCGAACCTCGGCATACGGAGTCAGAGTCCGCTGTCCTACCACTAGACGAACCCCCACCGGTATTTCATTCTATCATGTAAGCCTAGCTGCGTCAAATTTAGGTGCAGAAATTATTGTGTTCATTGAGAGAGCACGAAATGGCCCTAGGTTGGAATATCTACCGGGATACTGTCATAAGTTTACATTGATGGATTGTATCTCGAAGATATGCTGTATTAAGATTTCTATGCATTACGCCTAGCTTATGATGTTAATATCAAGAGCTAATCTTCTTTTGGGAAGCTTCAATCTTTGCCCAGGTATCTTTAAGTGGGACAGTTAAATTGAAGACCAGCTTTTCAGGGGTCGAATCGGGATCGACACAGAAGTAGCCCTGCCGCTCGAATTGGAACTTATCGCCAGGTTTGGCATCTGCCAATCCAGGTTCGACTTTGCACGATTCCAGCACCTCCAGTGAATGGGGGTTGAGGGTATCTTTAAAATCTTCACCTTCATTTAGATCGAGCGGATTTGGAACGAGGAACAGGCGGTCATAGAGGCGCACTTCAGCATCCAAGGCATGAGCGGCTGATACCCAGTGCAGTGTCCCGCGCACTTTGCGTCCATCCGGAGCTGAACCACCGCGCGTCTCAGGATCGTATGTGCAGTGTAGTTCGATGATTTCATCATTCTCGTCCTCAATCACCTCAACACAGGTGATGAAGTAAGCATATCGTAAGCGCACTTCGCGACCTGGAGCTAAGCGGAAAAACTTCTTCGGCGGATCAGGATGGAAGTCGTCCCGTTCAATATAGAGCACGCGTGAAAAAGGGACTTGCCGTGTACCTGTCTGAGGATCCTTGGGGTTATTGATCGCCTCCAGGTACTCGACTCGATCTTCAGGGTAGTTGAGCAATACAATCTTGAGCGGCCTTAAGACCCCACTGACACGCGGAGAACGAAGGTTAAGATCTTCTCGCAGGGTATATTCCAACAAGGAAACATCGACAGTACTTTCACGCCTGGCGACTCCAATGCGCTCAGCAAATGCGCGGATCGATTCAGGTGTGTAGCCGCGTCGTCTCAAGCCTGAGACGGTCGGCATGCGCGGATCATCCCAACCATTGACATGACCTTCCTGGACGAGCTGATTCAAACGACGTTTGCTCATGACCGTATAGGTCAGGTTCAAACGGGCGAATTCGATCTGACGGGGATGGTGGATTTCCAGTGAGCGGATGTACCAATCATATAGCGGACGGTGATCTTCAAATTCCAGCGTGCAGATAGAGTGGGTGATACCCTCAATCGAATCACTTTGCCCATGCGCCCAGTCATAGGTTGGGTAAAGACACCACTTATCCCCGGTGCGGTGATGGCTGGCAAAGAGAATTCGGTACATCACGGGGTCGCGCAGATTGAGATTTCCAGAAGCCATGTCGATCTTGGCACGCAACGTTCGTGATCCTTCGGGAAACTCGCCAGATCGCATGCGGGTGAAAAGATCTAAGTTTTCAGAGATCGAGCGATCGCGATATGGACTATTCTTGCCCGCTTCAGTCAGGGAGCCGCGATAAGCTCTGATTTCTTCTGGGCTAAGGTCATCTACATACGCCAACCCTTTTTCAATCAACTCGATTGCCCATTCGTACAGCTGGTCGAAGTAATCTGAAGCGTAGAGTTCGCGTTCCTTCCAATCAAAACCCAGCCAGCGAATGTCCTCTTTGATCGACTCTACGTATTCTATTTCTTCTTTGGTTGGATTGGTGTCGTCGAAGCGCAGGTTACACTTGCCACCATAATCCTTGGCAATGCCAAAGTTGAGGCAAATCGACTTGGCATGCCCAATATGCAAATAACCATTAGGTTCTGGAGGAAAGCGGGTGTGGACGCGGTTGTACTTCCCGGATTGTAAGTCTTCGTCAATAATGTCGCGGATGAAATTAGTGGGGGATTCGGTTTGATTCAAAGCACATTCACCTATGAATTGGTTCGGATGTCGGATTGGCTGAAGTTTAAGCTCATCATCGGTTCATTTGTGGTCTGTCAGGTTCAGCTTGAACTAACGATGATAGATGTTACTATAATTTTTAAGTTACAGGAAGAGGTGAGCAGAAAAAGTTATAAATTAATAATTGATGAGTCTAATCTCCTGCGGAGGTAAAGGCTGAAAAAGATACTATAATAAAGATAAATATTATCTAAATTGTCTGTGGTGGAGAATTCCCCTTTTGAAGTGAATATTATAGACTTCTGCTGCAGATGCTCCTCAATGCATTCTGTGTGAATTTCTATGATTGAGCCATCCGAATCGAAAATAAACCAATGGAAAGTAAGGCGAGAAAGATTTAGCCAGGCTACTAAGAAAATCATACCAGTTCTCTTTGGTATGATTCTTGTCCTGTTCGTCTTGTGGATCTATAACACGATTTTTGATGATCGCGAGCAGCTCACACTTAATGAGGTCAACGAAGCAATCGCTCAAGTGCTAGCCTCAGCCACACCACCTCCTGCATACTCATCTCAGGTTTATCAGGCGGTGCGACCATCACTGGTGCTGATCCAGGCGCGAAATGTTGATCAGGATGGCGAAGAGAGGAACAGCCTGGGTAGCGGGGTAGTAATCAATGAAATGGGGGATATCCTGACTAGCTTGCATGTTGTTGACGATGCAACAAGTATTCAACTGACATTTGCTGATGGTAGCCAAACAGAAGGTCAAGTAATTGGCATGCAGCCAGAAAATGACATCGCGGTATTGGCTGCAAACCATATTCCCATATCAGTTATCCCTGCTGTGCTCGGTAATCCGAATGCGATGCGAGTTGGTGATGAAGCTTTTGCCTTAGGCAACCCTTTTGGCTTATATAGCTCGATGACTGCTGGAGTCATATCTGGCTTTGAGCGGACCTTTCAACCCCCTGGAAGCGAGCATAGATTAGAAGGGTTGATACAAATCGATGCAGCTGTAAATCCAGGCAATTCTGGCGGGCCTCTGCTCAACCGGAGCGGACACGTGATCGGGATTGTGGTAGGGATCGTAAACCCAACGGAACAAGAGGTGTTTATTGGGATTGGCTTTGCCGTGCCAATTCAGGTTGCTGCCTCAGCAGCCGGCTCTCCGATGCACTGAGCGATTGATTATTGTCATTTTACTCAGTTGAGGTTGGATTTGGATGGAAAGACTTTGGAGACTGGGTGGTAATTACAGATAACGGATACTTCTCTAACGGGAAGTGAAAACCGAAGGAGATCTTTATGGAACGCAATTCTGGAATTCAAAATAGAAAACTGGTAGAGCAGGTATTGTATGAGGTGAAGAGGGTCATTGTAGGGCAAGATCATCTCCTGGAACGGATGGTTGTAGCGCTTCTGGCGCGTGGACATATCCTTGTGGAAGGCGTTCCTGGATTAGCAAAGACAATGGCGATCAAAACACTCGCACAGGCAATCGGAGGTGATTTCAAACGCATCCAATTCACGCCTGATCTCGTCCCAGCAGACTTAGTGGGGACGCGCATCTACAACCAGAAGACAGGTGAATTCAACACTTCCTTAGGTCCTGTATTCACAAACCTATTGTTAGCTGATGAGATCAACCGCGCGCCTGCAAAAGTGCAGAGTGCCTTGCTTGAAGTAATGCAAGAGCAGCAAGTGACCATCGGTCGGGAAACCTTTGCGGTCCCACAACCATTTCTGGTTTTAGCAACTCAAAATCCCATTGAAACGGAAGGGACATATCCATTGCCGGAAGCGCAGGTCGATCGCTTCATGTTGAAAGTGCTGGTTGATTACCCAAATCCGACTGAGGAATTCGTGATTGTCGAGCGTATGACCGCACCTATGCCAGTTATCCAAAAAGTGATGGAGAATGAGGATCTAGTGCGGCTTCAGCAGGAGGTGGATCAAGTCTATGTAGACCCGGCGATCATGGAATTTGCCGTTCAGCTTGTCGCTGCCACTCGCCACCCTGAAGAAATTTCCATTACTGAAGTAATACCCTATATTATGTATGGCGCCAGCCCGCGCGCATCCATAAACCTGGTCCTCACCGGTCGGGCGTTGGCATTTGTGCGTGGTCGGAATTATGCCTTGCCTCAAGATATTCTAGATATCGCTTTTGATGTCCTCAGGCATAGGATCGTCCTATCTTATGAAGCCTTATCAGACAATGTCTCCAGCGATGATCTGTTGAAAACAGTTTTCAGCCATATACCGATCCCGGTGGTACCTTTACATGAAAGAACGAAAGTCCCAATTAACTCCTGAAAGCATACTGCACCACCTGGACTGGCATGTCATCCGGCGTTTAGATGGGCTGCTGCAAGGTAATTATCGCAGTCTCTTCTATGGCGCAGGGGTTGATTTTGCTGATTTGAGAGAGTACCAGCCCGAGGATGATATTCGCTATATCGATTGGAATGTAACTGCTCGGATGGACAATCCCTATATCCGCCAATATGTAGAAGACCGCGAGATCAGCGCCTGGTTTCTATTGGACCTTAGCCCATCAATCGATTATGGCACTGGAGGAAGTGATAAACGATCGGTGTTGATAAACTTTGTTGGCACGCTTTCGAGATTGCTTACTCGCCAGGGGAACCGGGTTGGTGCAATATATTACAACAACCGCATCGAAGAGATCGTCCCGCCGAGTGGAGGCCGTCTCCAGGTTCTACGCTTGATGAATGATCTACTCAAAAATCCAGCCATGAGTCGATCACCATTGACGGATCTGACGCCGCTATTATCAGGGAGTTTAGGGGCTATCAAACGGCGATCGTTAGTGTTTGTTGTTTCAGATTTTTTCTGTGAACCAGGATGGGAAAAACCCTTTAACCTGCTTAGTCAAAAGCACGAGGTTGTCGGTGTTCGTTTGTGGGATGCGAGCGAGACGGAATTGCCTCAATCAGGAGCAATGATCGTAGAAGACGCCGAAACGGGTGAGCAATTGTATGTGGACACCAATGATAGGAAATTCAGGTCTCAATTTATTGAACTGGTGACCAAACATGAAGAAGGGTTAAAGAGAACTTTTAAACGCACTGGGGTCGACCTTCTCTCAATTTCAACTGATGACGATTTGGTGCGCGCCATTATGCGTTTTGCGAAATTTCGCCAGCAGCGGAGAAGGCAGTGATGTCATTTATTTGGCCATCAATGCTCTTGTTGTTAGTTTCGATACCGTTTTTCGTCCTTTTATTTGTGCTGGTGCATAAACGACGGAAGAGAATGACTGAGCATTTTATCCGATCAGACCAGAGACAGGGAGATGTCAGCAGACGATTGCAGCTGCAGCGACTCGTTCCACCGGTTTTTTATCTCTCAAGTTTAATAATCCTGTTCATTGCCCTCGCTCGCCCTATGACAGAGGTAAATCTTCCAAGGCTTGAAGGAACGGCCATACTTGCCTTCGATGTTTCAGGCAGTATGGCAGCTGATGATATGAGCCCATCGAGGATGGAAGCAGCGAAAGGTGCGGCAGAGAGGTTCGTTCAGGACATGCCGTCCAGCGTCCAGATTGGTGTTGTAGCATTTAGTGATAGTGGTTTTTCAGTGCAACCGCCAACCAGCAACACAGATGATGTCCTGGCAGCCATCTCACGCCTCTCCCCGCAGCGGGGAACATCATTAGGGGAGGGAATCATAACTTCATTACGTGTGATCGCTGCTGAATTCGGTGTCGATTCAACGGATGAAATCACTCAGTTGGAAAACGATAATGTGCATGCTCTAGATCTTGTTGATGAAAGCGTCTTTGAATCAACTATCATTGTATTACTCAGCGATGGCGAGAACAATATGAATCCTGATCCGCTGGAGGCAGCCAGACTGGCAGCGGAATATGATGTACGCATCTATACCATCGGTATTGGCAGTACGACTGGGACGACTGTTCAAATCGATGGTTTTGTCATCCATTCCCAGCTTGACGAAATGGTTTTACAGGAGATCGCGAGCATCAGCCGTGGCTCTTATTTCAATGTTCAAGATGATGCCGACCTGCATCTGGCATTTGAGGAGATATCTCCAATGTTGAGAGTACGACCTGAAAGCATCGAAATCACCTCAATCATCACAGGCATCAGCATCTTTGTGATGTTGAGTGGCATGCTGTTCTCACTCACCTGGTTTCGTCGGATACCATGAAAAGACAGAGTGGGTGCACAATTGGGATTTACACAGATTGGAGGTAATCGATGGACTTTCTCTGGCCTGGATTTCTAGGTTTACTTGGATTGATCCCGCTGCTAATCTTGGGCTATTATCTAATCCTGAGACGGAGGCAGCGTTTTGCAATTCGTTATTCCAGCCTGGTTTTGGTACGAAAGGCTTTACCCCGCCAATCGAAGATCAAGCGCCATTTACCTTTTGCTGTTTTCATGCTAGCCCTCGCTCCGCTGATAGTTTCCTTAGGACGGCCTGTAGCAGATGTGCTGGTTCCATCTGGGCAGGCTACGATAATTTTGGCAATCGATGTTTCCAGAAGTATGTGTGCGACAGACATTCCACCAAACCGTCTGGAAACAGCTAAATCTGCAGCCAAAGGGTACATTCAACGCCAACCATCCAACACACAGATCGGCATTGTGGCTTTTGCGGGATTTGCTGCATTAATCCAACCTCCTACGACTGATCAGGAATTGCTATCCGAAGCGATCGACAACCTGGTTACTGCGCGCAGGACGGCGATTGGCAGCGCGATCATCGCCTCTTTGGATGCAATTGCTGAAGAAAACCTGAATGTTGCCCCTACCGGAAGCGAAAATAGCCAGGCTGGACAATTGAGCAATCCGTTAGAAGGACATTTTGAGCCTGACATTATTGTACTGTTAACCGATGGGGCAAGCAATACGGGCCCCTTGCCTGAAGAGGCAGCCCAAATGGCTGCTGAGCGCGGGATCAAAGTATACACTATTGGGTTTGGGACAGAGGCAGGGGGAATAATGGATTGTGGAGACCAGTTATGGGGAAGCGGTGGTTTCTTGGGAGGCTCATTTGGCGGTGGAGGGTTCAACCGCAGTATTGATGCAGAGTCACTTCAACAGGTATCAGCGGTTACGGGTGGTGAATATTTTTCGGCCACCAGTGCCAGTGAGCTGCAGGAAATATTTCAACAACTCCCTGCAAATTTAAACACCAAATTGGAAACAACTGAGCTGAGCGTGTTTTTTTCCGCAATAGGTGCAGTCCTGGTAGTAATTGCTTTATTTCTGGGGTTGCTTTGGCAGCCGTTACCTTGAAGTTGAAGATCGGCTTCGATCGATGTTAGATAGAAACTCGGCGATCAGGTCTGACGCAGTCTTGGGTTGAGTATTCTTTCTAGAGCATGACCGATCATCGAGAATGCAAACCCGACCAGAAGCAGCAGGAAGGCTGGAGTTAAGATCCAATAATAATTGCCCTGCAATAATGCACTGTTGACATGGGCATCGTGGATGATCTTTCCCCAGGTAGGCAGTAGAGGATCGCTCTGACCAATGAAAGCCAGAGCAGCCTCCAGGAACACATAAACGGGTACCAAGGTGACCATTTGGGGGATTAACACGGGTATTATCCGGGGAAGTAGGTAGAAGAACACCATGCGAAGATTTCCAGCGCCATATGCCTGGGCAGCTTCTATGTATGGAGAGGTTTTCACCTGCAGGAAAATGGCGCGGTAAGTTTTTATCGAACTGCTAAAGATGCTCAGCAAGACAGCCAAAGCCAGGATGTACCAGATACGAACTGTGTAAAAGTAAGCGATCAACGCCAGTATTGGAAATACGGGTATTGCCAGATTGATTTCAGTTATCCTCTGAATGACCCAATCGGTGACCCCACCAAACCAAACGCCAAACGCAGCAATGAACATCGTGCCGATAACCGTGAATACCGCCCCCAGGATACCGAAAAACAGGACTGTCGGAGTACCCCAAAATAGGGCTACCGATAAATCACGCCGGCGGTGATCAGTACCTGCCAGACCAAATAGTTCACCGGTCAGGACAAACTTGGCATCTAAATCGCTCCCCTCTTCGAAGAAAAGCGCGCTGATCTGAAGGGTGTAGTTCCCCTTCTGTGGCAAGGTTGTTTCATCGCCTTCAGCAGTGAAAAGGCCTTGCTCAGGTGCTACGCCCCCCAAGCGCCGGATCAGGCGGCTATCATCGCTGAAATTATATGATTCACCCGACCTGGGAGCAAACTCATTCAAACGGATCTCTTGCCCATCGGGTGTAAGCCATGACAGCTCGACATGGGGAGGCCGTTCTTCGAACTGCGGGTAGAAATGGACAACCAGGTTCTGGGGAAATGCGTCGTAAGGATAAGCAAAGGAATACGACATCAAGATTTCATCGAAGCTAGAAGTCTCCAGCGAAGTCTTTTCAATTGAACCATCGCGGCTGTCCAATATGATCGTCTCAGGGAGCTTGGAACTGGAGAAGAAATTGAACCAGGCTGGCCTGGCGTTACGGGGATAATCGCTTAATTCCGTAGTGCCTCGCCAGTGATCGACGGCTTCACTGTAAGGAATTTTAGTTGTCGTGTAGAGGATACTGCCAGCCAGTGCCAGGAGGATGATCATCCCGATCACCGCTGAAGGATAATTCAGCAGTTGACGGAAGATTTTACCCATGCCACGCGCGCTTTTAAGCATGGCAAGGACTTGACCAGGGAGTTGTCGGATAGAGTTTAGTAAAACAAAACCTCGCTGTCGAACGTCGCTGGGAGATTCTATTTGAATGGATTTACCCTCAGGTCTGCGAAACCACATTTGCCAGTGTCTTTTGAGGGAGGTCATGGTTGATTTCCCCTCATGAAGATTGTTTTCCTGGCTGTCGATTCTTATCCTGGGATCGAGCAGCGCGTGGGCAAGGTCCAAGATCAGAAGAGTGAAACCTAATAAATACGCATAAATGACAGTCAAACCGATGATCACGCTGTGATTGAAAGAAATTAATGCCTGCATGAACAGCTGGCCTAAGCCAGGCCAGTTAAAGATAATTTCCAGGACTAAAGAACCTGCCAGAGTGCTGAGCATCACCAGGGCGAAGTTGGTCAGGATGGGAGGTAGCGCTGGTCTCAAGATGTAGCGTTTGCTGATCACATTCTTGGGTAATCCCTTAGCCCAAGCCATATCGACAAAATCCTCATCGGCATAAATCAGAAAATAATTACGCCACAGGTAGACGCTGTAAAAGAATGCCCCCAGGAAAAGGGCGCTAAAGGGCAAGAACATATGCCTGGCTACACCCAAGGTATAGAGAAAGCGGGATTCAGGCGGAGGGGAGGGCAGCATACCCCCATGTGGGAAGAGCCCCAAAATGCCGGCAAAGATGTATACCAGGAAGATAGCGTAGAACCAGGCTGGGATGGATGAGATTGGCGCCAGGGAGACGATGATCTTATCCAATAGCCCTCCTCGTCTGTGGACGAGGCTCAAGGCTATTACTACGCTGGTAATAAAGATGAAGAGGTTGGAGACCCCCAACAGGAGTAAAGTGGCTGGGATGCGTTCTAGAATGATTAGTTTTATGTCATATCTGTCTGGTCCGTATGATCGCAGTGAACTAATCCGATCAACCAAGCCCACTCTAGGCCGTTCAGTTTGGCCTAAATCTAAGGTCATGACAGGGGTAAGCATGCGGACGCTGCGTAAGAGCAGGGGTTGATCTAGGCCGGCAGCTTTTTCCATCTAAGCGAAAGTTCCTTCGAATTCGGCAAAGCTCCCAAATGTTGCACCTCCAAAAAAGGCAGCTTCACGGATTTGATTACGGATGATCTCATCAATTTGACCGCCTAAATTAGCTGCAATAATAGTGACGTAGACGCTGGTTGTAACCGTGAAGACGAGCACCAACAACCTGATGGTGATGTACCTGGCGAAGCGTGAGATTGAACTGGGCACTGCTGGTTGTGAGAGCGGGGCTTCATTGGTATGGGTTTGAAAGGAGCCTGTCTGAGCCATTATGAACCTCCTACCGATAAGATGTTCCGCGACAAACGGTGGTTATGTGTGCTGCGATTTTCAGATTTGTTAACAAAAGCGATCGTTGCCCCCTCCCCATGGCTGACACAAACAATCACCCTGATGATTACCTGGATGTTCTGACTTGCAATTTTATTCTGCTGGTAAAAAGCTTACAGTGGTGATGATGGAATTTAGTTGCTCAGTTAAATAATCCTGATTATATATCAAAAAAAAAAAAACGAGCAACCCTAATCAGCATGCATATCTTGCAGCAAGGCTGTCGCTTCCTTCAAGCGGCGCAGTACGACCTCCCGCCCGAGGACGCTGATGGTCTCGAACAGGGGTGGGCTGACACGCTGACCGGTAATTGCCACCCGTAAGATGCCTAAAAGTTGGGCAGCTTTCAAATCGAGCTGCTCGGCTAGATTTCGCAGTGGTTCATCAACAGCTTCGGAAGAAAATTCAGCCAGCTCAGAAAGCACCTGGTAGGCGCGTTGAACTGCTGCGAGCGATTCGGCAGCAGTCATGTTTTTGCCAACCAGCTCGGGTGGATCTGGATTCACATCCTCGTCGAAGAAGAATCCAGCAATTCGGGGGGCATCATCCAGAGTGGGCAAGCGTTCCTGGATGAGAGGCGCAATCTCAAGCAATCTTTCATCATCCACCTGATATCCGGCAGCTTCAAAGTAGGGCTTGACCCGCTGAGCCAGGTCAGCTAACTCCAAGCGGCGGATGTGCATCCCATTGAAGTGGTCGAGCTTGGAAATATTGATCGCGGCCGGCGCTGGGTTTAACCGTTCCAGGCTGAACTTCTCGATCAAATCGTCAATCGTGAAGAACTCAGTATGGTCATCATACCCCCAACCCATCAATGCGATCCAGTTGACCACCGCTTCAGGGATATAACCCATTTCGCGCAGATCGAGAAGGTAAATTGAGAAGCCATCTTTCATCAAGTTGGCTGCGTCGCGCTTGCTCATCTTGCCTTTGCCACTTGGTTTCAGGAATATGGAAAGGTGTGTCCAGATTGGCTCCTCCCAGCCGAAGGCGCGTATGATGTGGGCATGTAAGGGGAAGGTGGGCAACCATTCTGAACCACGGATCACATGGGTGACCTTCATCAGATGGTCATCAACCATGGCAGCCAGGTGGTAAAGCGCCAGACCATCAGACTTCACCAGGATGTAATCGTCGATGTTTTGATTTTGGACAGTGATATTGCCGCGCAGATGGTCGCGAACAGTAATGGATCCACTTCCGGGGATCTTGAAGCGGATTACGTAAGACTCTCCAGCCCGGATGCGTGCTTGGGCTTCCGGAGGAGGCAGCTGACGGCATAAACCGTCGTAGCGTTGGGATTCTTTGCGGCTGGCTTGCTGCTGGCGCAGTTCAGTCAATCGCTGGGGTGAACAGAAACATGGATAAGCGTGGCCTCGTTCGACCAGCTGAAGGGCGTAGTTTAAGTAAATCTCTCCACGCTGAGATTGATGGTACGGTGCATGAGGACCACCTACATCAGGGCCTTCATCCCAGTGTAAACCCAGCCAGCGCAAGCTCTCGAGCAGCTCTCTCTCGGCGTCAGCCTGGTAGCGTTTTCTGTCGGTGTCTTCAATGCGCAGGATGAATTCTCCCCCCGTCTGCCTGGCTAATAAGAAATTAAATAAGGCTGTTCGTCCACTCCCCAGGTGTGTCCTCCCCGTGGGGGAGGGGGCAAAGCGAACGCGCACAGGTTCAGAAACCGAAGCCATGCTTCTCCTCCATAGAACGTAGATCATACCCTCCAGCCGGCGGCGTTATCCTGTTAGGGTTCCGGCAATTGAGTAATTATAACTTAGTGCGTTGTTAATTATGAGTCGAATTACATTATTAAACCAGACAGACACCTTCCCTCCGAAGGTGCCTGGCTGCATTTTGTGCAATTTGCTTAACTTTGCCCGATCTGCTTTTCAAGGTAAAGCGATTGTTGAATAAGCCGGTTAGTTTGGTATTACTTGACGACTACCGCCACAATGGGGGGTTTGTTGCGGTAGATTTTGTTATCGTTGTTTATCCACGTTCGCGTGCCTCTACAACCCTCTGACGTAAAACCACACTCTGCACCAAACCGATCCCTAACATTAAAGACAGCATTGAACTCCCACCATAACTGATGAAAGGTAAAGTTAGGCCGGTAACCGGAATCATATTAAGATTCACACCAATGTTCACAGTGGTTTGAAAAGCCAGCAGTGTGGCAACGCCAAAACAGATCAACGAGCCAAAAGTATCGCGTGATAGGCGCGCGGCACGCAGGCAACGGAGTATCACGAAAAGCAGTAAGGACATGACGATGGCAGTTCCGACGAAACCAAACTCCTCCGCCATGGCTGAGAAGATAAAATCAGAGTGGCGTACTTTGAGGAAGCGTAGCTGCACTTGTGATCCCAGACCATAGCCTTTCCCGAACCAATCGCCGGATCCAATGCTGATCAAGGCTTGCTGCACGTTGTAGGTATCGCCCCAACGGGCATCGGGATCTGGAAAGAGAAAATTCATGATGCGCTGCTGCTGGTAACCTTCCAGCAGGGGAAAAGCCATTACAGGTATAGCTGCTGCAGCTACCCCAAATAAAGCCAGATGTTTGATGCGCAGACCGCTTGCCCACACCAAGCCAAACCAGATAACCATGATTACGATGGCCGTGCTCAGGTTAGGTTGCACCAAAATCAGCCCAACTACCCCAAAAGTAAATATAAAGCTTCGCAAGAGCCACGGGATGCGGTGGATTTTCCCCCGGTGTCGGCTCAAGAAATCCGCCAGAACCAGAATCATGACGATTTTTGCTAATTCAGATGGTTGAATGTTAAGATAGCTGGTCTCAAACCAGCGGGCAGAACCGAACACAGCTGTGCCAACCACGAACAGGATTGCCAGAAGAA
>JACUUU010000081.1 GCA_014859065.1 Anaerolineales bacterium | reverse complement strand
CCAGAAATATGGAACACCAGAGGAAATCAATCAGAAAGCTCAAGACGCGCGCGCGCTTCCCAATTTGCTTAAACGGGTAGAAGCCGTAAAACCTGAATTCTTGGAAGATTTAGAGTGGTTGGAAACGCAGCGCGATCAGACAGCCTTCATCAGTGTAGCTGATTACCGCCGTAAAGTCTTGGGAAACAAGGCTGACGTAATGAATTTCCAAGACGAATTTGCTGTCACTTTGGAAGTGAGCGCAGCCCAGTATTTTCCCTGGGTTATCCTTTGTGCTAAGCGAGCAATCGAACAAGAGATGCTTATGCCAGGCAGGTTCATCAAAGTCCGCAAAATGAAAGAACAAGAGGCAGATGGAGACCTTCCTGCCTTTGCGGCTGCTATGGAGATCATTGGGGCCAGTTTCGTGGAAGCTTTAGATACCAAAGGGACGGATGGATCGAACGTTCACTTGGGCGGTCCGGAGACGATCACTGGTTACTTCGGTGGTGTTGGGCAACCAAATCGCCATGCTTTAAAATGGCTGGATGAATTCCTCTATTATTACACCGAGTACGGTATCCGCCAGGTACTCAATCTTAATTCTGGCACGGTCTTGCTTGGCTATTTACTCCACCGTTTGGGAGTTGATATTGAATTCAAGATCTCGGTTTTCATGGGTAATGACAATCCTTACGCAGCCCTGTGGACTCTTTTAGGCGCCAAGTTGTTTGCCCGAGATGATGGCACTTCACCCCTAATCGGTTTTAACTGGAGCAACTCCGTTAACAACGAGACGATGGAAATCACCGCTCAATTCCGCAAAGAGCTAGGATTTGAAAACATTGTTCGATTCGAACATCACATTATAGAAACCTGGAAAAGCATCGTGCGCCAACCATACAATCGCCGTGATGAATTATTAGAGATCGCGGATCATGTCGCCAACATATCTGCCAAGCATGAAGGCGGTGACCCTGAGATCGATCAGACTCGCCAACATCCTTCCGATATCTTAGATTATTTCCGTGATAAAGAAGAGATCATCGCCTCTGGAGATTGGGATCATGTGACTTTGAATTTTATGGATAAATTCGATGCAACCAATAAAACTGCCTGGGCGCTCACCGAACGTGGACTGTCCTTTATTGCTGCTCAGAATTTACATAAATAAGGACACCATTTATGAAGGAGATTACAGTAAATGATAACTAAAGAAGAGCAAACCTTTCGGCAATTGATCACATTAAAAGACGGAGGACGAGTGCTTCTTCGTCCTCTGTCTAAAGCCGACAGACAGGCTTTGATTGCCTTATTCACTGCAACAAGTGAAGAAGACCGTCGATATACTCGCCACGATGTCAGCGATCCAGAGGTCATCAACCGCTGGATTGATGAACTTGATTATGATAAAGTACTACCCTTGATTGCTGTAATCGGTGATCATATAGTCGGTAGCTCAACTTTACATTTCAACCAAGGTCCTGCGCGCCACCGCGCTGAGGTTCGCATTTTCCTTGCAAAAGAGGTCCGCCGCCGAGGTGTAGGTTCCCGTATGATCCAAGCACTAATAGAATTAGCCAGGAGGCGCAGCATCTACTTGCTGGAAGTGTCTATAATCAACGATCAGACACATATCATCAAAGCTTTCCAGAACCAAGGCTTTGAGGTTGTATGCTTGCTGGAAGATTACTTCATGCTACCCGACGGTGAATTAAAAGATGTGGCTCACCTTAACTTGAAGCTGCGTGAATTTGGAGGCGAGTTCTAAACCAGCTGGGCGTAAACATCACCTGACCGCCTATCAGGTTGTAAATCCTCAAGATAGGTTATCATCTCCTGTTGGTTGACCCAGTGACTGTGATAGAACCGCCTCACTTCACCTGCTGTCCAATTGAACTTATAATTCCCCAGACTTCCCAGGTGTTGTACGCATTTTATGGCTACTTCTTTGGTTGCAGGCAGATACTCAAACGAAACTGCCCGGATGGGTCGGGAAAGACCTTTAAAGATGTTCAGTTCATAACCTTCTGCGTCAATTTTACAAAAAGATGGTTGTCCATAAATTTTTATAAGAGAATCCAGGGTAATAACCTCAACTTCTATCAAGCGATCCCATTGAGCGCTTGAAAAAGCCACTGTTTCCTTCACTTTGTCAATCCACTCAGGTGAGAGGGATGAGATTGTCGGTGTGCGAGAGCTGACTTGCAAACACTCAATACCATCCCTTTCTCCCAATGCAGCCTCAATCAGAGTCGCATGTTCATTGCGACCATACCAAAATTTTAGAAACTTCATCATATATGGTTGAGGTTCTACTGCTATCACCCTGGCGCCAAGGTTCAAGAATGCGCGCATGTGATTTCCAACATGCGCGCCAATATCAAAACATAAATCCCCATCCGCGAAAAATTGAGAGTAAAAATTCACCAACCGGTATCCGCGCAAAGGAATACCATAATATATTAACAGGGACCTTAACAACCCCGAAAATGCTCGAACCGAATTCAACATTGGTATTTTGAGATAAATGTGCTCCTTCATGCAGTAATTACTGTTCGGAAATTATCCTGAGATGGGCATGCCTGCTATGCGTAAAATTATACTTTGAGCTTTAACAATGTTACAAATTTCTTCCGGTTTCATAAGGTTTCCTGGGTTACTGTCTTCAAAAAACCTTTCATCTTTCCACTCCCGCTTCCAATATAATCCCCCGAGTTAAACACGCAAGGTATCAGAATAGATGTAATTTCGATTGTTCCGTTAAACATGCATCAATAATCAGGGAACGGCTTTGACAGAACACTAGTTGTGGCATAATTACTGGAAAGAAAAAGATTATCCAGACAAAATGAGTATTATATTTTCATCCATGCTGGGCAGATTAATCTAATCTTTTCCAACCAACCTTATCTGAGGTTATGAATTTTGTCCGAAAAAGCACTGCCTCATTCATAAAGAAGATCAATATGGCTCATCCAGATGCAAATCGTTGGAACGAACGCTATTCTACAGAAGTTGACTTTTGGACTGAACTTCAACCAAGCCAGTTATTGAAAAAATATTCCCACCTGCTGCCTATCCGTGGGGTTGCCCTGGACGCTGCATGTGGAATGGGGAGAAATGGGTTATACCTTGCAAAACGCGGTCTGCGGGTGATATCGTTGGATATCTCTGAGACAGCCCTATCTCGTCTGGTGCAACGGTTCGAGAAAGAAGGTTTTGAGCCTGCTGCAGCTATCTATGATTTATCCAACCCCTGGTTCCCCGACGAATATTTTGACATCATTATCAATTTTCGCTTCCTTGAACGCAATACCTTCCCGGTATATCGTAGCTCACTAAAGCCCGGTGGTATACTCTTCTTTGAGACATTTCTAAAACACAATAATGATGCACATCCTTCTACGAACTACCTGGAATCTGGGGAGCTTCTCGATGAATTTCAACAATTTCAGGTAATCCTTTGGGATGAAAAGCTGATCACCCAGGTAGGTGAACAAACCCAAAAATGGATTGCACAATTGGTTGCCAGAAAACCAGATTAAGAAGTTGAATATTCTTGTGTTATAGACCTGATTGTGTAATTGGTTGTGCCATCTACTCAGCAATGCATAAAAGCAGTTTGGTCGCCATTAAAAAACTTATCAGGAGGTTATATGAAATTACTAAAGAGATCAATTTTAATATTTTCCGTCAGCATCTTGCTGTTTTCTTTTATTACTGCCTGCAGCCCAGATGAAAGCAACGAACTCCAAGGTGGTGTATTGGCTGAATTCGAAGTCGTGGGCGACACATTCAAGGTTTGGGTCACCAACCCTGACACCATTCAACAGCTCTACGATCTGCAAGATGGCGTAAGTCAGGCAAATATTCCCAACGGTCGCATCCATCACGGTCCCGGGCAGGCCGATCATAACGAACCATGGAGCTGGCATCTCGATCCGCAGGATATCGAGATGGCGGAAATGACCATAGAGCTGTGCGATGGCGCTCTATGGTTTATCGAAGAGGAAATTGACTATTTTGTTGAGACCGTACAAAGATTCTGCCCTTGGGAAGCAAGCTTAGTGAGCCTGGAAGATTATCGCTAATAACTACCAGTCATCAATTTATACCTTGAGCTCGGCTAATAAAAATTTTTAATACACCTGATTATCTTTACAGGTTTCAAGGAGATCGTGTCAGCGTAAGGTAAATTAATAAAAACCGCCTTTCGGCGGTTCGTGTGCGCTGGGTGGGAGTTGAACCCACACGCCTTGCGGCACATGGCCCTCAACCATGCCTGTCTGCCAATTCCAGCACCAGCGCGCAGGTATTAGTATTATAATCGCCAGGTGGCTGCTGTCAAGGAAACGCTTCTCAAGCATATGAAATCAGTTTAAGATAGTAGTTACAGCGGTCAGATAATAATATACTTGCACCATGAAAATGTTCGATTTGAGGAGAGTTCAATGCGTATCGTATTAGACGCCATGGGTAGTGATTCCTGTCCTGATCCAGAAATCCAGGCAGCTGTGGAAGCTGCCCGTCTCTTTGAAGGCAAGATACTCCTTGTAGGACCGCAAGAACAGCTACAAGCCAGTTTGCAGACATTTGAGATACCTTCTTCAGCCATCCGGATTTTTCCTGCACCAGATGTCATCACCATGGAAGATAAAGGGCTCAAGTTGGCTCTGAAAGCTAAGAGGCGTAACGCACAAAATTCAATGGCCGTGGGGATCGACCTGGTCAAGAATGGGGAGGCAGACGCCTTTGTCACCGCCGGAAATACCGGCGGTGCCCTTGCCAGTGCTTATTATCGCCTGGGTGTTATCAAGGGTGTTGAACGTCCTGGCCTTACTGGTCTATTCCCGGTCAAAGGTGGCTACTGCGTCGTGCTGGATATCGGCGCTAATCCAGATTGTAAACCTGAGCACCTGGTTCATTTTGCCATCATGGGTTCGGTATATGCGGAAATTATCCTGGGGAAAAACCAACCACGCATCGGTTTACTCTCTAATGCAGAAGAGGCTGGGAAAGGCAACCAACTTGTCCAGGATACCTTTCCCCTGCTCGAAACCAGCGGTCTCAATTTTATCGGCAACGTCGAAGGCAAAGAATTGTTCCAGGGGAACGCGGATGTTGTGGTCACAGATGGTTTCACCGGAAATGTCTTGCTAAAGTCAACCGAAGCTGTGGCAAAGTTAATCACTGATATGCTTCGCCAGGAGTTGATGAGAAGCACACGCACAAAGATGGGTGCATTATTTGCAAAACCAGCCTTTGAATCGATCAAGAAGCTTATTGACCCAGCCGAAGTTGGCGCGGCTCCTCTCCTGGGAATTAATGGACTGGTTTTTATCGGTCATGGTCGCTCAGATGAGCGCGCACTATTGAACGCTATCCGCGTAACTCGCCAGGCAGTTAGCGCTGGATTATTAGATGCACTCAAAGCTGCGATTGAAGAGCGGATATCCAAATTATCAACACAGGTGGAAAAATGAGGCGTCCACGAGTGGTTGTAACTGGGGTTGGAGCTGTATCCCCGCTTGGATCTAATGTATCTTTGTTTTGGGAAGGCTTATTGCGTGGACATTCTGGTGTCCGCCGTATAACCTCCTTCGACCCCAGCGGTTTTCCATGTCAAATCGCTGGAGAGATTCCAGATTTCAAACCAGAAGATTACCTCTCCAATAAAGAAATTCGCCGGACTCCTCGCTCTGGTCAGATTGCGTTAGCAGCAGCAAAGCAAGCAGTATTGGATGCCGGTCTGCCTGACAAGATGCCCGATCCAGAAAGATCTGCGGTTGTGTTCGGTATAGGTATCGGAGGACTTGATGTTGTTGAGGATGGTATCCATGTATTTCGTTCAAAAGGATTAGAACGCGTCAATCCATTCTCAATTCCCACCGGGATTCCCAATTACCCTGCGTTTGTTCTCGCTCATCATTTCCAGTGCTTAGGTCCTTGCACCACTCTTGCCACTGCATGCGCCTCCAGCACTCAAGCAATCGGCGAAGCGGCTGAATTAATTAGGCGAGGTGCAGCTGAGGTTGTCATTACAGGCGGAACTGATTCTCTTATCCGAGACTTTCCTATCGCTGGATTCTTATCCATGCGAATTCTCCCTTTGAATTATAACGACCAACCAGAAAGAGCCTCCCGTCCATTCGATGCACTCCGGGAAGGTTTTGTATTCTCAGAAGGTTCAGGTGTATTGGTGCTGGAGCGTTTAGAACATGCTGAGCAGCGCCAGGCACGTATTTATGCCGAATTAATTGGTCATGCCTCCTCATCTGATGGATATCATATGGCTGCCCCTGATCCCAATGCAGGTGGACCAATTCGAGCTATGCGCTGGGCTCTCCAGGATGCTGAATTGTCCCCAATCGAAGTGGAGTATATTAACGCTCACGGTACCAGTACCCCCATAAACGATCTGATTGAAACCAGAGCGATCAAAAAGGTCTTCGGTGAGTATGCATACAAGATTCCTGTCAGCTCAACCAAGTCAATGATTGGTCACAGCATGGGTGGCTCAGGAGCATTAGAGGCAATCACCTGTTTATTATCGATATCCAATGGCTACATCCACCCCACTATCAATTATGAAAACCCTGATAGTGAATGCGATTTAGATTACGTACCCAACTACGCCAGGAAGAAGGATATAAAAGTTGCGCTCTCAAATTCGTTTGGGTTAGGTGGACAGAATGCCTGTCTGCTTTTCAAGAAATTTTCCTGGGATGGGGACATAAAAAGCGAATGAAACAGCATCCTATAACACAAATCGAAGCTTATAAGGAGTATTTTCAAAAACATGGAAGTAATCACCAATGAACGTCTAATTAAACGCAATGCCCGTATTGGGCAGATAAGCAGCCTGGTAGGTTTGCTGATATTGGCAGCAGGTATGTACATATCATTCACCCAACCTGAGTTGTTTGCCATTTCCCTTGGGGCACTACTGGTTGGATTTGCCTTATCTCAGGTTGGAATTTATTTTGGAAACCGGTGGGGGCGTCGACCGCGCCCTGATGAGCTGCTCAACCAATCTCTCAAAGGTCTGGACGGTCGCTATAAGCTCTATCACTACCAATCACCTTCTTCACATTTGCTTGTAGGGCCAGCAGGTGTGTGGGTTCTACTTCCCCGCCACCAGCGCGGTACAATCTCCTACGAGAAGGGACGTTGGCGGCAGAAAGGTGGGAATCTTTACCTGAAAATATTCGCTCAAGAAGGCATCGGACGTCCTGACTTGGAGGTAAGCAGCGAAGTCGATTCCACCAAACAATACCTTTCCAAACTATTCTCTGATGAGGAGCTTCCTGAAATAAATGCCGCAATGGTCTTCACCAATGATAGAGCGGAAGTCCAGGCAGATAATGCGCCTATCCCAACACTACATACGAAAAAGTTAAAAGAAATTATCCGCAAGTCTGCCAAGTCCAAACCAATTTCCACAGAAAAAATTCAACTGATCCAAGACGATTTGCAGCCAAACGAAATTCAAGCGGATAACCAGTGAGAAAAACTCCCGGAGATAATCATCTTCCGGGAGTTTACTTATCGATTATTGTTCTTTTTAACCTGCCAGGAACTCTTCTAAGGCTTGTTTGCTAATCCGGTAGGCTTTTCCTAATTTGCGAGCTTTCAAATCCCCCGCTTCAATCGCAGCGACAACATCTTCTTCCGATACGCGCAGGATATTGGCCGCTTCAGACGGTGTCATCACATCTGGAATTCCCGCAGCCGGAGGTGTTCCACCTGGAGGCGTCTGTGGTGCACCTGCACCAGCAGCTCCTGCCCCTCCCATCCCTCGCAGGGATTCAGAGATGACATTTCCCACTCCAATACCAGCTCCGATACCTGCTGTCAAACCAGCTCCACCCGCTGGATTCTGGGCGGCATCTCTGAGCGCATCAGCAGCTTGCAGTTGGGTGTAGGTCTGCATATCGAGCATACCCATTGCTCGCAGCTCTTCAGCAGATCGCGTCGAAGGTTTCAGGTTTTCAATATAGAAAGTCTTCAACGTCAGGCCTAAAGCACCAAAATCATCCAGGGTCTTTGCACGCACCCCGGCTGACAGCTCATCAGTCAAACCAATTAATTCCGGAACACTGTGGGCAGCAGCAGTCTCACCCAACAGGTCCTGTAACCTGGACAACAGCATCGAGCGTAGCCGATTTTCGATATCCGCGGTGCGGAATACCCCTTGAGCCCCAACCACCTGGTTGACAAACTGCTGGGGATCTTTAATTTGAAAACTATAAGTGCCAAAACCCTGCAGTAAAGCAACCCCCAAACCCATGTTTGGATTGCGGACAATTATTGGCTGAGGTGTTCCCCATTTTTTATCAACGAACTCCCGCATTGAGACAAAGTAGACTTCTGCTGGAAATGGCGTTCGTTCATTAAATAATGCCTTTCCAATCGCATCTACCACCAGGGGGATGTTATAAGTCACTATTGTATGTCTCCCTGGCCCAAAGGTATCCAAGGCATTTCCATCACGGAAGAAAACAGCCGTTTGTGCTTCACGAACGATAACCTGAGAGCCAACCCGGAAATTACCAGGGCCGGTCTCAGGAAAACGACGCACGATTTCATCGCGCATCTCATTTGGGTATTCAATAACATCAAAGACTCTGGCCATTTGCGCTATCTCCTATTAATTCATGGTGTTCAATAAGTTCATGTCCGCGGATTTTCATCGAATCTGCTAAATTCCAGAAAATTTTCCGTTAAACTTTCAGAATTGCTTCTTCACGCATTTCGAAGACTTCTACACATTTCCTGGCAAGGGTCTCTAAATTTCGCAAGGCAGCTGGCAACCCATCTGAACCCACAGAAGCTTCTACATTATCAATGGCGCGATCAATCTCATCCACATGATCAAGCATAGCGGCGTCATATTCATACAAACGCATCAGCTCTTCTTCATTTACATTCACTGCCGAAAAAAGACCAGAGTAACCCCGTTTCGCGGTGCGGACCCTATCCGCAAAGGTGCGTAAATTAATCGCGGTTCTTTCCAAATCATCGACATAGATAATAGCACCCTGACTGATGAAATCTCTTTGTAGCCTGGATACCCTCTCCTCCAGCAACCTGAAGCGTTTGAAGACCATATCACGGACTAGTTTATCTGAATCACGTCGTTTTTGACGTTCCATATATCCGCTGAAACCAGGAATTTTTGATAGGATCTTTTTAAAGGGATCCATATCTTGAGTCACTTTACCTAAAATCTCATCTTTTGGGTCTTCCATTACAATTCTCCTCAATGCGTGTGTTTAGGTGTCAATAAGCAAGACGATTATAGCCCTAAATATGCTCTTATGCAATAACATTCACCTATCATATCAATCAGCGAGAATATACTAGTTTCATGTTTGAGTGGTAAGAAACCCTCAAAACATCAACATCTGAAGTGAGTGATTACATCGATGTATTTTTGAGATGGATAATCAATTATAATAAATTCATCCAAGGAATGGAAAAATTTCTAACCAGGAGGAAATATATGAAGAAAATGTCCAAAATGAACGAATTGCTTGATTTGCTTCAAGGAAGTATGCAAATTGAAAATGGCAAAGCTACAGTAAAGGATATTGAAGGACTTAGACAGAACATTGATAAAATTGCTGCGATTTCCGCGCTGGAGGATGGTCGCAAACAATCATTAGCACGTTATCTCACCCGTTTGGCAGCACTTGAAGCTGGCATCTACCCTGCCTCCATCAACGATCTTTATTTGGCAAGAGGTCGAGGCGAGATCCCCTCATCCTTTACCGTACCGGCGATGAATCTAAGGGCATTATCGTTCGAGGCTGCCCGATCGGTCTTCCGTGCTGCAAAGAAATTGGATGTAGGTGCTTTCATTTTCGAAATTGCCAGATCTGAGATTGGATATACCGACCAACGCCCGAGTGAGTATGCCACCAATATTTTTGCCGCCGCTATCGTGGAGGGATATACCGGTCCGGTATTTATTCAGGGCGACCACTTTCAGGTATCTGCAAAACGTTACGCAGCTGATGCGGAAACGGAGCTGCAAATTGTTTATGATTTAATCGATGAATCCATTAATGCCGGTTTTTTCAATATTGACATCGACACATCCACACTCGTAGATTTAAGTCAAGCCACCATCCCCGCCCAACAAGCGCTGAACAGCCAGCTCTCAGCCATGTACACCGCCTACATCCGCTCTGTCGAACCCAAAGGCGTTACCATATCAGTCGGGGGTGAAATTGGCGAAGTAGGCGGTCAAAACTCAACCGAGCCGGAGCTGCGCGCTTACATGGATGGTTTCCAGGATGAATTGGAGAAAAAATCTCCTGGAACAGTCGGTCTGAGTAAAATCAGTATCCAGACCGGCACTTCACACGGTGGCGTAGTTCTCCCGGATGGTACCATCAAAGAAGTCAGTGTCGACTTCAACACCTTGTTAGACCTCAGTCGAGTAGCCCGGAAAGAATATGGGATGGCTGGGGCAGTCCAGCATGGAGCTTCCACCTTACCAGAAGATGCCTTTGGAAAGTTTGTGGAAAGCGAAGCTTGCGAAGTCCATCTGGCGACGAATTTCCAAAATATGCTCTTCGATAGACTTCCAGACGCCTTGCGCCAGGAGATGTACGCATATCTGGATGAGAAACACAGCGATGATCGCAAAGCAGATATGACTGACGAGCAGTTCTATTACAAAACCCGCAAGAACGCCATTGGCAAATTCAAAGCAGAATTGTGGAATTTGGATAAAGCCAAGAAAGATGAGATCGGTCAAGCCTGGGAAGATCAATTTAGCAAGCTTTTTACCTTGTTAGCTGTTGCCGATACGCGTAAATTCGTGGATCAGACAATCAAACCTGTCCTAACTCAACCCGATCTAAAGAAATTAATGGGCGATGATACCGGGGAAGAGGACGTTTCCGACCTGGCTGACTGACCACCTTGGGTAGGGGGAAAGCGATCATAGTATTCGAGCATTACGTATCGCTTTCCCTACCCAATCGATTTAATAATCCTATGCCAAGAACCGATCAAGGTGTCACTACTGATCGCTACATGCTCATCCCTCGCTCTTTGATTTTCCTGGTCTGTGAGCAGCGTATTTTGCTGCTTAAAGGAGCAGTACATAAACGTCTTTGGGCAAACCGTTATAACGGAGTCGGAGGACATATTGAGCGTGGGGAGGATGTCCTCTCCGCTGCCAGGCGAGAACTGTTCGAAGAAACTGGTTTCGAGAGCTCCTCTCTATGGCTATGCGGCACGATAACGGTGGACACAGGTAAGGATATTGGGATTGGCATTTTTGTATTCAAGGGGGATTGTGACTCCAATCACAACCAATTTTCCACCAAAACAATACATACCAAAGAGGGCACGCTTGAATGGGTTCCGTTTGACCATATAAACGAACTCCCTTTGGTTGAAGATCTGCCAGTGCTTCTACCACGAGTTTTACACGCTCAGAGAGGTGACCTGCCATTCTCTGGGCATTACACCTATGACGACTCTGATCATTTGGTTATCCACTTTGGCAGCTAATCTTTACCCCTGACATCCCCCTTCCCGCATAATTCTACAGACCAGAATTGCAACTCAATCAAAATTTTACCGTATATAATATATGGGTTGATCTAATCTGCCAACATGATAGACTTGGTATTCTGGAGGAGTGCTGACAGAATGCCTTTCAGGAGAGAATTATGTCTACCACTCATAGACAAAAACGAATACCGCTGCTTTTATGGCCTTTTTATGCGCTCTGGAGATTTTTAGCCTGGATTGTAGGTTTGACCGGTCGTGTCCTCGCCATCCTTTTGGGCATAGTGCTGATGATCGCTGGTGTGATCATCAGTATAACAATCATCGCTTTACCAATTGGTATCCCCCTGATCATTATTGGGTTCTTGCTTGTTATCCGTGGGCTGTGGTAATCATTCTCTTATAAAAGACTAACACCGTACTCCCATAACGTCGCTGGTCGAATTCCTCGAGATGATGAGTTTCTACCTGCACGTATTCTCTAGGGTGAATTTGAACAATCACCCAGGCATCCTCCGAGAGCCAGCTTGGGGACCTATCCAGGCTGATCAAGGCCCGTTTCCAAAGGTCTTTATACTGAGGGGGAGCTATATAGACGTAGTCAAATTCACGGTCCGGATGCCGTTCTAACAAGGTAAATGCATCCATCCGCACTACTTCTGCACCTTCACCCAAACCTGTATGTTCCAGGTTATATTTCAACGTGGCGATTGCCAGGTGGTTACGATCGATAAAACGTACGTAGCTGGCACCTCGGCTAAGTGCTTCAATCCCAACACTCCCTGTACCTGCAAAAAGGTCCAAAAAAGTAGCTGCTTGAATGTCAGCACCTAAAATATTAAATAACGCTTCCCTGACTCGATCAGTGATCGGTCGGGTAGTAGCGCCTGGGACAGATTTAAGCCTTCGCCCGCGGGCAGTTCCACCTATGATGCGTAGATTGCTCATATCACCTTGCGCGCTGCAAATTCCTCAACCCAATTCTGTACTATTGGATACGGATCTATACAAATCAGGTTTTTTAAAACTGATATCTACCTGAACGATATCTCAACACAATTACGGGCAGCCATTAAGTTCGCTCTAGGAGCAACCGTTGGTGTAACGCAGCCTGTTCCAAGGATGAACCGTCTCCCACCTGTCGCGGCAATTGCCTTTTGACCTTCGGCAGCTACCTGCTCTGGTGTACCCAATACCATTGTCTCCCAGCGTTGAAGGCCTCCACACACAACTCCTGGAAACCGTTCCTTCCCCTCTGCTAGAGAAGGAGGAGTATCCTGGTCGTGCCAATTGATCGCTGCTACCGGGTAATCGACGAACTTCTCGAACATGACTTCGTTCCCATGTAAATGGAAAAGATTGAGCCAAATTTCGCGGGCGGGTTCTAACACCT
>JACUUU010000430.1 GCA_014859065.1 Anaerolineales bacterium | reverse complement strand
GAGCGCGCCAGCATTGTCCTTCACCTGTTCGACCGTCTTGAAACCAGGGATGGGGATCATGCGCTCATCCAATCCCCAAATATACGCCAAAGCACCTTGAGCCAGGCTGCGTCCTTACGCCCGTTGGCTAAGATTTGGCTGTCATCCCCATACACCGTTTTTTCTGCTTCGTTGATGATGTGTCCGAACTTAGTGGCTATCACCACATTTTCCCGGCGACCTTGAATGGCTTTTCCCAGCACCCGTTCGCTGTGACCAGCCCCGTAGTTGGCTGCTGTGTCGAAGAAGTTAACTCCTGCGTCCAAAGCCGCGTGGATTGCCCTGATCGATTCGTCATCGTTGGTCTTACCCCATCCAGCCGGGTATGCATCTCTGCCCGGGTGCGCCCAGGTCCACACCCCACCGATTGCCCAGCAACCCATGCCCAGCGCGCTGACTTCAATGCCTGATTTTCCTAATCTTCGAGTGAACATGATCTTTCGCCTCTATTTATTACCCATAAATACAATTGACCAACGGCTTTAAATTCATAAAGCCTTTGCGGGTAAGGTGCGGTTCCTACAAAGTGCTTTGTCAAGGCTAGGGGTATAGTTTCATGCCAAGCACTTTATTGCTTGACAAAGCCTAAAGTGTTCTGTCTCAGAAAATTTATAATCATCAATTCAGGGTTGACAGAAAACTAAGTCCGGATTGTACCATACCGATGAGCACCTGGCGCTCGCCAGGAAAATCTTCTACCAGGCGTGAATCCGCCACCGCCTTCCAGGGTTTGGTCTGGCTCAACTCCAACAAGGAGATTCCAGTGATGCGTTCGTAGAGGATGCCTGCCCGCCCGTCTATCTCCACCAGGCCATACACTGCCGGGACTGGAAGCCCAGCCGCGTGAACCGCCTGCGTTTTTTGGGCTTCGATTTGCACTTCCGCCTTATCCCTACCAGGTCGGAACAATTTCAATATGCGCTCATCAGGCCAGGCGAAAATCTCAGCCGTGCGACCGACTGCCAGGGGTGTGCCGAGCCCTTGGATATCATACAATGAACACATGTTTGCATTCGAATTTTACACCTCAATTTACTGGCTGTGATTTTCGCAGCCAGCTAGCTCAAGCGGAGGAACTTGCCTGTAGAAGGAAACCCGACTTCATTCAGGACGAACAGGAGGCAATACCGGGAATTCCTCCAGCTCAGTCCCAAAACCATGCCCTGGCACTCCACCAACAGCTAAAACTTTACCATTCGGGAGCAGAACACCAACTGAATGGATGCATGCCAGATGCATATCGGCACGCGATTGCCAGCGAGGGGTATCATCTCCCAGGTCGATATACTCGACCGATCTGTGAGCAGTGACAAACCTGCGCAGCTTGTGGGAGAGATGATGTCGACCGATGCTGTGAAGCAAACTCTCCAGCATACGCGCCAGGTTTGACCTTACCATAAACAACACAGCCTGCCTTGGGTTGTATATACATCATACTACTTATTTTACCCTCACGTTGTCTTTACAAATAGAACACGGAAACCCAAAACCCGCCCTGATTATGTTTCCCCCAGCCATAGCCTGCCCTTCAGAAAACCTAATAGTAATTTTATGTAGCAAGAAAGGCGTTTTTCACTCTTTATTTCGCTCGATTGTTCTAATTCCCTTGCCAATAATGTTTATTTAATATATGATTGGTAAATATATACAAGCTACTTTGTTCCAATCAACTCGGGGACGAAATTTCTCTTATGAATAAAATATTTCTTCACTCCAGTGAAACAATGCCTGAATTATTAGACGACAGTGTTGCTTTGACTGTCACTTCGCCTCCTTATTGGAATGCAATCGATTACGATATTCATTCTACTAATAATAAAGAATTTTATCGGACCCGTGCTTACAGTAACGGCTATTCTAATTACAACGATTATTTGGATTGGCTAGAGAAAATATTTAAAGAGGTTTTACGTGTAACAAAACCAGGTGGTTTTTGTGGTATCGTAATTGGTACAGTACTTATGAATGGTAAGCATATTCCTGTTCCATTCGACACCATCTCACGTTTGGTGTCAAGTGGCTGGGAATTCCATCAGGATATCATATGGCATAAATGTACTGCAGGTGTAAAAAGGGCAGGTGTAACAATTCAAAAACCA
>JACUUU010000429.1 GCA_014859065.1 Anaerolineales bacterium | reverse complement strand
TCCTGTGCGGGGTACCCCACGGACTTGTAAAGCATCTCGCCCCAGATATGCGGCGTCCTCGATTTGCTGGAACTCGTGAGTGGCGAGTAGGAAGGAGGGGTCAACGATAGGAACATCATTGATCTCTTCCTCCAGACTAGGAAACCCTTCTCTTGGATGCTTTTTCCTATTTCGGATACGATAAGGACCTTGACCAACTACAGGATTGACATTTGTGTATACTCGCTTGGTTGCTGAATTGAAATTCCAAAAGCGATCCTCACGAATGATCCTAATACTGGTTGTGTTATCTGCCAGATGATCTTCTTCGTAACGCCAAAACGCCGGTTTTTGCCACCAAACCCGTCGGATAAGCTCTATCACAGATTTGTCAGGAGTTAATCCCGCTGCCTTAACCGTCGATTTAGATTTGAGAGCTCCTACACTGCCGGGGGAATGTTGACCTAACCACTTGTCAAAGGCTGCGTGCATGACATCCTCAAGGTACCAATATTTCCACGAAACCTGAATACTTGAAAACCGGTTACGGGCTGTATACAGAAGCTCCAAAAGATAGCTGAGTTCCATAGTCTTATTTTACTAGTGATTATTTACATATCCGGATGTTTAAGGATAGTTTGAACTTGCCACTAATTTGGTGATATAATCGTATTACGATATATTATCGTAAAGGAGAAGTAAGAAATGGAAGCGACTACGATTTCATCCAAATATCAGGTTGTTATCCCCAAGAAAATAAGGGAACGATACAACCTAAAACCAGGATACAAAGCGGTATTCATTCCGTTTGAAGGCACTTTACGACTTGTCTTTTCACCTCCGATTGAACAAGCTCGCGGCATATTCCCGGGAATAGATACGAATGTTGAGCGCGAAGAAGAAGACCGAATATGAACGTGGTTGATTCGAGCGGCTGGTTGGAATATTTTGCTGATGGAAGCAATGCTGACTTCTTTGCGCCTGCTATCACCGCTGAATCGCACCTGGTCGTACCAACGATTTGTATTTATGAAGTGTTCAAACGTCTCAGCATTCAGCGTGGCAACGATCAGGCTCTCCAAGCCATGGGGTTACTGTACCGCGGGCAAATCATCCCTTTGAGTGATGAGATTGCTTTACAGGCTGCATTGTTATCTTTGGAACATAAACTACCTATGGCTGACAGCATCATTCTTGCCACAACCCACAATCAAGCTGCAGCTTTGTGGACTCAAGACGAACATTTCAAAGACATACCTGGTGTGATGTTCGTTGAAAAAGGTTAGCTTCGATGAACACGATCACCTGATCCCCAACCTGAAGCTAGTAATTCTCACCTAATTCTCATACCAATTATCGTAAATTTGTTGTGTAGAAAAGTTCACATTGTTAGAAGGCTGGTTTGAGCAGTTTTAATATCCCTAGAAATGAAATAAATATTCCCGTATAGGAAAGGATTGAATTAAAACTGGTAAATATTGACGGCATAGCTGGAACGAAAATCTGCAAAGCCGGATAAATGACGGTAGCAATACCAATAATTAGAATGATTAATCCTGGGCTGGTATCAGGCTTCTTCCACCTGAATATAATCCAAAATAATCCCAGAAATACGGCGATCAATAAAAAGTGGATTGCCAGCGTCCACAAGATTAATGGAGTGATATCAGTGGTTCTAAACGCAAAATTCCTTTGATTATCGAGCCAACGATCCAATCCATATGCAAGTGCAATTGCAACCAAAATGCACAGAATGGAAATATATCTTTTCAGAAACATTGGCAGCTCCTCGATTTGTGTGGCAATAAAATAACAATTAAATCAACAAGGTTGAAGATAAAATACTCGTGCCTTTTAGACTGTATCATCAACCAGAAGACCCTCGAGAGAGAAATTCTGCCTCGGCAATTTTGGATTTTTCCAAATTATTGCCAAAGATAATCTTTCCATTGCTATACAAGAAAAATAAGAGCATGTCATGTCTCTCAGGGGCTATTTTATTTTGATTACTCCTCTATCAGCCCATATTCCCCTGCCAACAACAGCGCCTCCACGCGGGTGTGCACGCCTAGCTTGGCGTAGATATTCTTCTGATGGTTCTTCACCGTTCCCATCGCAATCGAGAGTTGTTCCGCTAACTGCATATTCGTGCGACCTTTGACCATCAGC
>JACUUU010000080.1 GCA_014859065.1 Anaerolineales bacterium | reverse complement strand
GTTAAGTATGATTTCGATCGATGCCGAACCATTCAAAAAATGAGTCAGGTCCAAACTTGACTAAATATCTATTTCTGAATAGGTAAAGGGGGTCTATTGAGGCGGCTCAACGAAATGCAACCACCTGGGCAGGGTATTTTCTATCCGGGAGTAATAAAAATCAGGCCTATCGATTCTTGAAAAAACCAGTTGATATTCCACTTGAATACCTCACTTTGTGAACCGCGATGCATGACCTGCTTGAAACCGTAGCAACTGGAATTGATTTTACTTGGAGGTGAGTTTCCTGTCAATTAATCCCACTTTAATGCCCCACACCGATTAATTATTGGCTCGCTAACATTATTAAACCCTGAAAAGTTGAGAATTAACCTGACCAATTTAATGAACTGCTCTGCAACCTCCTGGTCTGCTCGCCGGCTAGCTACCTTCCATACCACCTCCATGATCAGCACAACAGCAGCTACACTGGCCTGCAGCCATACTCCCCACTTCAACCAAAACAGATCAGGATTACTATGCAACCCAATGAACAGGCTTGTGCCAACGCCAGCCCCAATTCAACTAAGTGATGTATTTTCCACCTTCCTGGATTCTCATGCTTAAGCATCGCAACGGTGCTGACTAAATCCATTTATTTCCCACTGTCAATAATTATGATTACAAAAAGAAATATGCTATGAGATTAACTCGGATTGTTAGATATACATACCAAAATACTATGCAGCGAGAAATGCCTCGATCAATCAGATTCAAGAATCAAAACTTCTAACTCATGGATAATAAAGGGTATGTTTGGTGTTGAAAAGGTGAGATTGGGAGCTGGAATTCTGTTCTCCTTAATGTTTGGAGACACATGCTTGTGATGCGGATAAGTATAAGCTAATTCAGGGTCATTAGGGTGGGGGAAATCATCATACCAATTGCTTTTCACCTTTCTTGTACACTTCATATCCATAAGAGGTGATGAGTTTTTCATCAAAATCGATTTCTTCCCTAATCCTTAACCGAACCTCACCATTAAACAATACCTCACCCTCTGCTACCCCTGTATACGGACTAGCAGACCAGACGTTTATTGTAGATCTAATGACATCAGGTCTATCAAGTAATTCAGCCATGAAACGGCTATATCTAGCAAGTGATGCCAGGGGATTATCTGCCATGATCAATATGCCGGATGGATACGAAGAGCATCAGCAATGTTTTGATCTTTTATGCGAGAATCATATTTATATTTTCTACGTTGCCAAGTTTCAAAGATACCTTTCCAGCGACTGAAATCTGCTCGAGTTTCGTCAAACTCATCATAACGTTCTAGCTGGCCATTAATAAGCGCATTGTAAAAGTCTTGACTTAAAATGCCATATTTTTCTTCATACAAAGTCAAACGTCTCTCGAGCATTTTCATCTCAAGAACAAGTTCATGTGTATTCATGTCAAATCCTCAGCTCAATTTATACTTAATCTATAAGCTCTTTATTTTATCTGGAATTATAATTTTACTGCGAGATTCTAAATCAGCTTGTGAAAATGGAAAATTCCTTGTGGTCTTAGGAAATTTAAACGCAAAGATAAATCTTTAGATTCTTTCGACCAGCTATTCAAGATTATATCAAACCTTGTTTATGTTCTAGCAGCCAACATATTAGAGATCAAATAACTTTCGAATTATTATTTCAGCTTTTTTTATGCCCTATGCAAGAAACGTTCAATCTTGGTGTTGATCTGCTACTAGACGTTTGGCTTATTGAAGTGCCCACTTCATAAGTGACCCTATTCTTGATGTCCGGTTTTATCGCTTGTAATCGTTATGGGCCATTGCTGCCCTTGAGTGGCGAAAAACCCCCAATCACTACGCCTGACACAGCTTTAGAGTACCTTCTCTATTCAAAAACAGGGTTGCTTAGCTCAGGAACATAATTTGATGGAAACCATTTCTCCATGTATATTTCTGAAGCTTTCGTTTCTTTTTCTTACTTTCCTCACATATTGACAAATTATAAATAATAATGTACGGTGTTCCTGTACGCAAAGGAGCAGCTTATGACTATTCAAACAAACTATACCCAGGCACGTGCCGGGCTGGCAAAACTATTAGACCAGGTGACCCACAACCGCGAAGTAGTCATCGTTCAGCGGCGCGGCGAGGAAGATGTTGCCTTGATTGCCGCCTCCGAGCTTACCAGCCTGATGGAGACAGCTTATCTGCTGCGTTCACCAGTAAACGCTGAGCGGTTACTGGCTGCCTTGGGACGGGCGTTAAAGAACGAAGGGACTTTATGAATCCTGAGAGACCGAATTGTCCCCCTGTACCCACCAGGCGACCCCAATTAAGCCTGCGCCAGCATGTGCGCCGATGATGGCTGTCAATTCAGTGGTGAAACTCTCGGTGGGCTGAAATTTCTCCTCCAGCCTTTCAGCCAGCTTTGCGGCTTCGTCGGGAACGTCAGTATGACAAACTGCCAGCGAGATTTGTCCCTCCGGGAGGTTCGCTTCAAGCCAGCGAAGCATCCTTTGTTTTGCCTTCGACTTGGTGCGTGCGATGCCGATCAAGCGGATCTGCCCGTCGACAATATAGAGCACTGGATAAATACGTAAAGCTGATTTCATCCACTGCCGCGCTTCAGGCACACGGCCGCCTTTTACCAACAGTTCCAGGGTATCCAACACCCCCACAAAACCGACATCTTTTTTGATCTTCTCGAGTATTTTCAAGATCGTTTCCACACCTTCACCCGAGGCAGCTAGCCGCGCAGCAGCCAAGGCTACGAATCCCTCCGCTGGTCCGGCAGTGCGGCTGTCCACTATATAAACAATTAATCGCTTTGAGATCATCTCGCTGGCAAGAGTTGCTGATTCCCAGGTTTGGGTCAATTCTTTAGGTGGGGTTATGACGATGGCAGCCTCGTGGTCAACAGCGATCTTTTGGTAGAGCTCCAGGAATTCCCCGGGAGAAGGGGCTGAGGTCTTGGGGGAGACATCGTCATCCCGCAAGGTGCGGTAGAACTGGCGCAGATCTAAATCTTTCCCATCGTGATGCATCCCATCCGGCATGACCAATATCAGTGGAATAACCTGGATTCTCTCGTGAGCGCACACTTCCTCAGGCAAGGATGCGATACTGTCCGTGATCACCGCCACCTCGCTGGCTGGTGCAGGCTGCTCCATAGGAGCTAACCAATGTAACAAAAGCCCACCTTTATCTCCCCGCTGCCGCCAATCATAAAGGATTTGGGGAATAGCGCATAAACCCATGGTCACCAGCAGCACCAGCGGTGCCAGGATGATGATTAAGGAGTACCCCCGCCAGAGATTCAATCCCATCAAAATGAACAAACTGATCAGCGCCCCTGTCACCGCGCTGCCTGTGATCACCAGGTATACCAGACCCAAGATCGGCAGGATGACGAAGGTCTCGACAGGGGAAAAAACCAACAGGGCGCCTAATGTGGCTGCCAGTCCTTTACCTCCCCGAAAGCGAAAATATAGAGGAAAGCTGTGTCCCACTACCGCCATGACCGCCCCAGCCAGGGAGCAGACGTCGCCCAACCCATAGCGTTGCGAAACAAGCACTGGGACTGCACCCTTGCCAAAATCAAAAACAGTTACAACAGCCGCCGGCAAGATGCCCACGCTGCGGGCAACGTTGGCGACACCGGCGTTTCGATTTCCTATCTTGCGGATATCCTTCCCACTCCACACCCGCGTCACCAGAATAGCCGACGAAACTGACCCCAATAGATAACTCCCGATCACCAGCAGGATGCAATAGGCACTTGCAGTCATACGCTCTCCTCACTACGTCAATGCGGTGAGCTTCCGCCGCCCAACACAAAAGCTCTCTTCAACCTTCCTTCTCCTGGGGAGCATTATAAGTCTCACCAAGGATGATTCTGCGGCTCTCGCTCAAAAAACCACTAACCTGCTGGTGGGCTCGCGTTGGGTTGAACAAGATCGCTGCTCCCAGCCAACCCAAAATCACCAGTGCAAAAACCGTTTCCTGTCTCCAAGCCATCAGGATGAACAACCCGTATATCATTCCCATCCCCAGATTTATCGGCGCCACAGAGCGGAACAGCACCCAGCCAATCGTGCCAGCGAGCAGCACAGCCACCAGCAAATAAGTGGATGCGCCACCCCACACCGCCAGGGAAAAAGCCAGCGCCAGAGACACCGAAAGGTCCGCCTCCAGGTCGAGAGAGCCCAACCAGGTCTGCTGGCTGCTCCCGGAGCGACGCGCTAAGGCACCATCCAGGACATCACTTGTCCAGGCAATCAGCAGTAACGCGACCAGTCTCCCCATCGCCTCTTCCGGTAGATAGCTCCAGGCGGTGAAGGCGATCCAACCTGCCAGGATAAAACGCATGCCGGTTAATAAATCAGCCAGTTTTTTCATCACCTTTCCCTCCACCAAGCTTGAACTCGCTCAATTTTCGTGATGAGAGGCCATCAGCTGCTCCAATTCGTGAGCTGTTCTCAATACGTATCTCCCAAACTTATTAGTATGTCGTGTACCCGACTCAAAGTGATCTCCTTGTTGCCTGGATCTTACCTTTGAGAAGGCGGCAGCCTGCGGATGGAAACCAATTCCAGGTTTAGATCCCAGATACTGTTCATGATACCCCGCAAAGCTGTCTGGTCTGGTATGGTGCCGGTTAGGAGGGTCAGGCGTTTCCCGTTGCGGGTTGTAAAGGAACGCACAGACAAGCATCCCAACCAATCTGACCATCCCGGATCAATCTCTCCGTTTACGGTTATTTGATACTTCTTCGCTTTATCAGAACTCATCCATCGACCTCCGCACACCTCTTCAATTTTCACTGCCGGGTTGGTACGCAGGCATGCAGGCAGCAGTGAAAACTCGCTTATCAACTATCTACAGTATAGCGATAAGGTGCTGGCAAGTCATCCTTAAAAATATGGAATTAATAGTGATTAATGTGGAACACTTGTGTTACTTACATGTCACTGCGAGCCGAACTTTGGCTGTAAAGCCCGCTCTTTGGCCTAAGCGAAGCGACGCAGTCTCCACCAAAGTATTTGTTGGAGTTTGCCACGTCACAAAGCCGACAAAGAACGTCGGTTGTAACTCGCAAAGACATTAACTTTGGATGTTTCCTAAGAGACAAACACGAATATAAATTTCCATCCTGGACAATGCACTAGATCAAGCCCAAAGATTTCGCCTTCTGAACAGCCTCATACCGGCGGTGTACACCTAACTTGCCGTAGATATTGTTAATATGGCTGTTGATCGTGCTTTCAGCCACACTGAGTTGGGCGGCAATTTCTTTGGCAGGTAGGCTGCCTGTAAGCAAACCTAGCACTTCCAGCTCACGCCGACTGAGCGCTTCTACCAGCGGTTGGCGATCCACGGCTGTAGTTTGCAGATTCTCCCCACGCTGAAGTACATCGAGCAGCTGCTTGGCATAATCAGCACAGACATCTCGTTCGATCGCAGCCTTTAAGAAAGGCATAACGGCTGTACCTTCCCCCACAAATGTACGCCTCAAGTCACCTGCTTCAGCCATGCGCAGGGCTGAATCGAAAGCCGCTTGGGCATTACCGCCATCTCCCAATGCTGCCAATGCCAGAGTGCGCAGAACTTCAATCTCGGCTGCCTGCAGCCTGTATCCCTTTTTGGTCATCTCCGGCAGCAGCTCATCCAGGCATGCCAATGCCTGGCGGGGTTTTTGGTCAGCCAGCAAGGCACGCGCCCAGGCAGTCTGCTCGAAAATGCCTACCTGCTCATTAAAAAACGACCTATCAGTCAGCTGATTTGCCTGAGGAAAATCCTTGGGAACTGGTGAGATTCTATCTGCAGCACTATCTGCGGGTGCCAAGTCCTTTTCGGTCACCCAATTGTCAAAATAATTATAGATTGCCTGACGGTCGCCCTGCTTCGCCAAGATAACCGCTTCGTAAAAATCAACCAATCTACCAAATATATTGGCTGCTTCTAAAGCCCTCGCAGTTTGCCGGGCTTTTTCTATGGTCTGCTGCGCTTTAACGCCATCCCCCTGAGCCTGCCTGCATAGGGACAATACAAATAATCCAATTAGCACACTCGTTTCATTTACCTGCCGGCTCAATTCAATGCCCTGTTCCAGATAACTGGCTGCCTGGTCAAGTTCATTCCATTCGTACAGCAGATAGCCAAGCCTGATCAGCGGATGACCTGCAATGGGTAGGAGATGCCCATCAGCGGTGGAACCAACCTGGATGGCTTCCTGGTACAGATCACGAGCCTGGGTAAGATTTGCCTGGTTGAAGTGTGCATCCGCCAGAGTACGTATGGCAATTACCAATCCCATGCGGTTATCCACGCTGCGGGCTTTCCGCACCATCTCCTCCAGGATCTCAATGCGCTGTTCCAAGTCACTCTCATATAACTGAGCTGTGCTAACTATCCAACTGGCAAACCCGCGATAAAAAAGGGCGTCTTCTGGCAACCCTTCCAGCGCCTTTTCTGCCAGTCTCTTTGCGGTTGTCAGACGGATTTCATAGTAGGGTTGACAGGCACGCAAAAAATTGGTCTTATGCGCAAACTCTGGTAGTTTTTCAAGCTGCTGCAAGCTAATTTCTATCGCCTCTCGATCCTGAGCCAGGATGACCAGAGCAGTTGCCCGGTAAAGTACCAATCGAGGACGAGATTTGACGAAATTGCTGGGAAGCCTTTGGATCCAACCCAGCAGCGTTGCCATTTCACCGCGCGCCAATAAATCCTCTGCCCACTCCTCGATCAGCTGCGCTGCTCGGTCAGGTTCTCCTGATTTAAAAGCGTGATCGAGTGCCTCCGTAACCATACCCTGTTCTTGATACCACTGGCTGGCTCTGAGATGGAGTGCCACCACCTCTTCTGCCCGCGTTTCCCGTAAACGTTTTCGCAGTAATTCAGCGAAAAGATAGTGGTAACGATACCAATTTCGCTGATCGTCGAGCGGGATCAAGAATAAGTTAGCACGCTGCAAATATTCCAGGGTCGCCTGCGAGTCATGCCCGATCGTTCGAGTTTCGTCCAACCCCAGCTGACCGGATGCGAGAACAGCGTTGCACAGCGGCGCAGACATTCGCTTCAGGATCGAGGTCTGCAGCAAGAATGCTTGAATAACCTCCGATTGGTGATCGAGCACTTCTTCCAACAGATAATCCATGATGTAACGGTGGCTGCCGGTGAAGTCCTGGATATATTTCGCCAGGTCGGTGCGACCCTGCATCGCCAGAGCTGCCATTTGCAACCCGGCTGCCCACCCTTCGGTTCGTTCTGCTACAGCTGCAACTTCCGCCTGGGTTAGATGCAAACCGCCAATCCCTTGCATGAAAGCTGCTGCCTCTTCAAGAGAGAAACGCAAATGATCCAGGCGCACCTCGACCATCTGGTCCCGCGCCCGCAGGTGTGCCAGCGGAAAAGGTGGGTCAGAGCGGGTGGCAATCACCAGGTGCATTTGGGGAGGCATCCGTTCTATCAAGGCTGCTAAGAACCGGTGCACCTGCACCGAAGTGATCATGTGGTAATCATCGAGAATCAGGACGAAGTTCTCAGGTATATCCATAATGCAGTTGATCAAATCGCTCTGCACAGCCTCCAGCAATCTGTCGCTCCCCAGTGAGGAAAACCTGCCAGCCTGGAGCAGCTCCAAGAGGTTGCGGGCAGCTCGCCGAAGCCAGCTGGGGGACTCCGCCTGACTTTCGCCCTGGATCAGCTCCCAAAGAAGCTGTGCCATCGCCGGATCGATTGCCTCGAAAGCCGCGCAAAAATGCCCGCTGAAGTTAACCGCGTCGTTATCATCATCGTCCAACGAAAGCCAGGCTACGGGTAAGGGTGAACCCCGCAGTGGTTTGCCAGCTTGAGCGCGAGTGTCTCGCCTTGCCGCTCCCGGCTGGCGCAAATGCGCTACCCATGCGCTCAGCAAGGTCGTTTTCCCGTATCCAGCCGGTGCTGAGAGCAGGGCAAGTTTGCGCGTAAGGCACTCATCGAGGTGTGCAAGCAGCTGTGGGCGTGCCACCATCCCTGGTCTCTCCGGTGGGATGAGCATCTTTGTTTTCAAAAGCCCAGGTTTTTCCATTAATTATTATTATAATGCGATTAAAGGTTGCAGGAATGGGCTGCTTGCAGAAGAAACAACCCTCGGATAACACGCTATCTACTAGAATTTCTTAAAATCCCTCGTACTCCTCCACAAGCGAACCATCAACAAAGATCGCATATTTCTGCCTCCGCAAGCCTGGAAATATCAACGGCCGCTTCTTTTCAATGAGGACTTCATGTTGCTCCTGATCGCCAACAGTGAAGCGAAGGCCTTCAGTCTTTTTTATTGAGAAATGTGTGCGGATCTCCATGGGATCTACTAAAGTACACATCTCTCCATTCACAGCGACTTCTACCCTTCCTGTAAACCAATTCCGGTAAAAGTCTATGTGAGATTTCTCTTTATTTCCAACTTCGAATGAAAATTTCAATTATCTTCCTTGACAATTGACTCCCGCCCATACCATATGTAAGCGATCAAGAACATCAACCTCTGAACCAACCCGCCAATATCCGCCTGGTAAACCATGATCAGGGGGATGCCGACTGAGGCTGCCAGCGCAACTATATCAAGCAGCCGGCTCAGGCGGTCCTCGCGTTGACGGCGCAACCAGCGCGCCAGCACACCAAAGGCGAAGGCAAACCCCATCGCCGTTGCTGTAAACGAGTGCAGGGCATCTTCGATGGGATCAAAGGGTAACCCTTCTATCCACGGTCTTACCGAGAATGCCGCCGTAGCGACCATGAATACCCCAAAAGCGGCGTGCATCCAGACCGCCGCGCGCGGCCAATTCGCCTTCCTGATGGCTGCGAGCCAGATCACCGCCAACCCCAGCAGCAGGAAACCCAAACGTGCCAGCCAGGCGCCTTCCACACCCTGGGCAGCAGAGTGGCTGGTAGTGTGTTCGATCCAATGATAACTATCCGGCATGAGCAATGGTGCAGCCAATAGTGACCCGAATGAGAAGACCAACACAAGCACAACGGCAATCGTGGAGGCGTGAGAACTGCTTCCAGCAGCTGGGGTAAGGATTGTCTTAACCATGCCTAACTCCATCCAGATAAGAAATAACAACAATCGGTTGTGTATTTTACCCCATCATTTACACTGACTTGGACCTTTCCACCGCTTCTTACCTCAAATAAAGGGCATTCAAGCAGACATCCGCCTCATTAATCGCGCCCTTATCTTGCCCCGATCCCTTTTCCGCTCCAATTCTATACATAATCTTGCATCTGTGTGCGTTTGCTGTTAGAATACCACCAGGAACTACCACCGTTCCCTCCCCCTACCCCGGTTCAAACCGGCAGCTGCCAGTCACCCAGCGGGGAGAGTCATTTAACAGCCTGGTCAAAACTCCAGGTGGCATACCGTGTAAGGGGTTCACCAGATGACGATCACACGGCGAGATTTCCTCAAAATTTTTGGCCTCTCAAGTGGAGCGGTACTGCTGAAAGCCTGTCGCGCGGGTGAGAGACCGCCGCATGGAGATCCCATTTCAGATGGTTACCTGCCAGATGGTCCCACGGCTGACGTTATTACCGCCATCGACCCCACCATCAGCGATCTGCTTCCCGAGCATGCAGAGGCATGGCAGCCAGCTTATATGCATCTGGAAGCGCAGGGGGAGTTTGCCGGTCGCATCGAACAAGCGTACGCCATCTTGGAAGAATGCCGGCTGTGCCCGCGCCGCTGCGGGGTCAACCGGCTTGCCGGCGAGCACGGTTTTTTTCTCTGCAGGGGTTGCATTCTTTTCTTATCCCCTGCCTTCATGCTGCATCTTCCTTCATTTAATTAAAACCCCCCATTCCTACACCCAACCTACCTTCGCGGGTAACCCCGCACAAGCGCTTTAGCGTTCAGCTGCATCCCATCAAGTTGTCAGTCTGCTTTTTCCCTCAAGGTGCACAGCGCTTGGCGGATTTCACCAAGGTGATAAGCTGAATGGGCAATGATGGCAATCGCGCCTCCAATTTCACGTTCGCTCGGCCAGTCAGTCGTATCTGCCAGTAGTTCCAAAATGCGTTCATAACTGGCACGCAAACCTGCGCGAATAGTATCCCATTCCTCCGAGGTGACCTGGTTGACGCTTTGCCAGATTTCACCCCAATCCACGGGGGGAAAATCAGGGTCGCGGGCAGATTTGTCGACCACATCCAGGAAAAAAGCAGTGTGTTTGACCTGCGCAGCCAGGGTGGCGCACTTTCCCCCGACGGGGATAGAAGCTTCTTCAGCGGTGATCCCTTCCAGGGTTTCAAAAAGGGAGGTGCCCGGGTCGAGATAATAGGATTTGGAATTGGTAAATGTCTCATTCAGAAGGGAGGAAATAGCTTTGCTGAAATGTTCGGGGTTGATTGCGTTCATGGATTCATTATCTCCTTACGGTGGTTATCGTGAGATGATAAGGAAAACTTTAATCGGTGAGAATTTGCACCGTTGTTCTGGTTCATCAATTAGAACCAGTACTGGGATTATACCAACCACTGTCCGGCTAAAAAACCCAGCAAACTAATTAACACGACCAATACAACGCCCCAAAGGATATCCACCAGGGTGACTATCAACGGCCAAGCCTTCAAGGTAGCCAGATTGGTGAGATCATATGTGGCGTAAGTGATCAGTCCGAACAGTGCTGCTCGCAAAAGGGTTATCTCCAGCGAACCGCTCTCCAACCCGGGGGAAACCACAAAAAACAGGACCCCCAAATTAAACAATACATAAAAGCTGATCGCAGCCAACAAGTTGGTTTTTGCAGCCATGATAAACCCCAGCTGCTTGCGGTAAAATCGACGTGCTACCAACCCTAACCAGACCAAATCGATCGCTAAGAAAGCGGCCAATATCACCAAATACAACTGGACGAAATAAGCCATAATTTATACTCCACCTTTGTTGGGCTCTTGATTAACCAGGCTCATTGCCATATCTCGTCTTCTTACCTGGCAGGCTGCCAAAAGCCGATCTCATCCACCACGACTACCCCACGTGGGCTGCGGTCGAAGACGAACCTTACTTCCACCAAGTCACCTGGATCAAACTGCGGGTTGCTGGCTTGAAAATCAGACAGTGGAAACAAAAAACTCTGAAAAGTGATCTCACCGGGTTTGGTACCACTCCTCTCCAGGAAACGCGCTTTCAAAGTGTAAAACTCTATCTGCGGCTGCAGCAGTGAGAAGCTGCTGAGCGGCAAGTATGCCTGGTTTCCTGCGCCATCGATCACTTCAATAGTCAGATCCAATGGTTGGCGTATATCCCCTCCGTCATCCTCTGCGATGCTGCCTGCCTCCCCCAGTTTTTGGGGGTTCGGAGCCATATTCCCATCCGCCATACTAAAGATCAGGGTGCTGTCCGCCGCAGGTTTGAGCTGCACATCGTTCAATTCTAAGCGATAAGCTGCTGTCTGCCCGATCGCCGGGTTGTCCCAACCCAGGTAGACCGCGTTGGTCTGTTGGTCGCCGGACTTCAATTCCACCAGTTTCTCGTACCATAGGGTCAGGTTTTCCCCCATAAAGGATGCTCCTTCTTTGCTGGCAGTGGTCAGGTCGACATCTTCCGCGTAATCAGCGATGATAACCGTACGATTGTCGTGGTAGCGTGTAAGGTAGGTTGTCTGCGGCAGCCAGTGGTCGCCCTTGCGCGCATCTTGGAACAATGGGATATACTCGGACCTCTCATGCAGGGTAGCTTCCAAAAAAGCGGATATGAAGACCTTCGCCACCTGCTGCTGCTCGGATGCGGGCGTGATGGCCGCCAGGTTGAGTAGCCCTTGAACCGGGAATCCGACCAGGTCTGCGCGCCCCCAGCTGGTGTTGAACTGCCCATGGTTAGCTTGATCCACGTAGACCGCAGCCTTGAACCAATCACCTTCAGCCCAGAACTCGACCCGGTTATACTGGCTGATACCTTGGAATGGCTTTACATCACCGTCATAACTTCCCTGCAACACCAAGTAATTGACATCTTCCAGCGGTGTGCTTCTGCCGGTGGGCATGTACTGCCCATCGGAAGGGGCAACTGCCACCACGCTGCGGATGTTGAAATTGTAGTCGAAGCCTACGTTGCCGTCATCCGGATAAAACGGCAGGCGGTTGAAAGCAGCTGCGATGGCCGCCCCTTCTCCACCGCGTGAATGACCCATCACGGCAATACGGTCCATATCAACTTTTCCGTGGAAGGGATTGCCTTCGCTCTGGTGCCACTCTTGCCACTGACGCAGGTGTTCCAACAGCAGCCAGCCGCGCCCGTCGTTCTCTTCTTTCAAACCCTCAACCCCGAACATGCGGATATTGGTATAACTGCCGTTGAGGAAGTTTTGGTCCACCGAGACCAGGATGATCCCCCGGCTGGCAAGCAGCTCGCCCAGGTAGTCATAGCCAGGGTCGGAATAGTCCATCATGAAGTGGTTTCCGTGGACGATCAGCGCCAGGGGGAAAGGACCATCCCCGTCGGGGTACCATACCCGCCCATTGAGTGGCAAGTCGGTCACACCAAAACCCCAAAAACTGCTGCGCAGATTCCCACTGAGCCCTGTCCAGTTCTTGATGAACGGTGTGCCATCTACAGTGCGAGTGTGTAATTCTGCCTGGTCTCCGAATTCCGGCCGGCGGAGATCCTCACCGCTGCCGTAAGTAAGCGTTTTAACTGCATACGACCCTTGTTGAGAGGGGTCAGTCGCGGAGATGGGCTGGATATATACACCCGTCTGCCTGGCTGCGTCGATCGCTGGGTCGATCTGGGGACCAGGCCACAGATACCACATCAAGCCAGCCGCCAGCCCGCCGACCCCCAGCAGGATGGAAGCCAGCGATATACCCTTCCGCAGCGCCGGGCTCTCTCGCCAACCACCTCGCATCAAACTCCACACTCCGCTGCCCAGCAGCGAGGCTGGTACGATCACAGCTGCCAGCAAAATAATACTGCCCAACAAGTTGTGGGTACCAATGACCACCGTTACCAACACTACCGCGCTGCCGATCAACACCAGCAGCAGCTGTTTTGGGATGGCATTCAAAATCTTCAAGATCAA
>JACUUU010000001.1 GCA_014859065.1 Anaerolineales bacterium | reverse complement strand
CCAAAAGTGATTGTACTTGGGTCTTCCAACGCTATCCCCCAGAAAGATCATGACAACACCCATCTGGTCGTAGTAGGCGAAAACTGCACTATGCTGATCGATTGCGGCAGCAACCCACTAATCCGTCTGGACCAGCTCAACATCGGGTTTGAAGATGTCACAGATCTGGTTTTGACCCATTTCCACCCCGACCATGTATCAGGTGTACCACTATTCTTGATGAACATGTGGTTGCTAGGTCGTCAACGAGCGCTGAATATTTATGGTCTTGACTACACGATCGACCGGTTTGAGAAGATGATGGAACTTCATTCTTGGTCCCAATGGCCAAATTTCTTCCAGGTAGATTTATATAGAATTCCTGAGCAGGAGATGATGCCGGTTTTCAAAGGTGATGAGTGGAAGGTTTTTGCCTCTCCAGTGCGCCATATCATCCCCAACATAGGCTTACGCATAGAATTTACCAAATCTGAGAAGGTGCTTAGTTATTCCAGCGATACGGAGCCCTGTCCGGAATTGGTACTACTTGCTAAAGGTGCAGATATATTAATCCATGAAGCTGCTGGTAACTCGATGGGTCATTCTTCCGCATCCCAGGCTGGAAAAATTGCATCAGAGGCAGATGCTAAAACGCTTTATTTGATCCACTATCCCTCTGGACCTCATGGAACACAGGGGCTGGTTTCAGAAGCCTCTAAGACATTCAACGGGCGGGTTGCTTTAGCGAAGGATTTGATGGATTTGGATTTCTAAGTCTGCTGGATTAAGGCTGTCTTTATCATTAGAACAATCTCAGTACAGGCAAACACACGACAAAATTTCACCCTTTTACCTGCTGAGATGTACTCGATTCAATTCAATAATCAGGGTGATTACCAACCTTCAATAAATGGGACCCAATCAGCGTTTTCATCTAAATGTCGCGCGAAAAGATAGTGTGCTGATGAAGGTGGTTCAGAAGGGTGATGCAATAAACGCATCTGAGCTTGCTCGATTGTCCTACCACCCTTCCGGTGATTGCAAGATGGACAGGCAGCTACCAGGTTTTCCCACACATGCCTGCCCCCCAATCTTCGGGGAACAACATGGTCAATGGTGAGCTGACTCAAGCGATTCCCACAATACTGACATGTATAGTTATCACGGCGTAAAACCTCACGCTTGTTCAATTTGACGGTTGGGCGCGGCCTCTTGATCATCCTTTCCAGGCGAATAATAGAGGGACGGGGAAAAGACCTCTTGACAGTTTTGATCTCACCACGTCCGTTCAACACCAGGTTAGCCTTACCGGTCAAGACCAAACCAATGGCACGGCGGGTATTACATACATTGAGTGGCTCGAAATTGGCGTTAAGCACCAAAACCGGTTCGTACATACTACCTCCATACCCCAAGAATTATAGCATGGGATGGAAAAAATGTAGTTGGTTTACTGATCTACTCCTTCAAACAGATTCCTTATATTAATCTCCATTTCCATCTGGACGAATTAATTTATAATTCTATTATGGACACAACCAAAGACATGAATGAGTTTACTCCTGAATTGGTATCTCGCAGAGGTGAGCTTCTAGCCTGGTCATCGACAGTTTTAGTAACCCTGGCTTGGATTATTTTATCTCAAGCCGATCAACGCATCCCCTTTGCTGTACCACTATTGGCACTCATTTTACTGTTCGCTTCCTTGAGCATCAGCCTGGGTAATTGGATGGATCGACAGACTGTGATCCACTTGAGTGCAGCTGGGATTGCCTTCCGTAACGGTCTCCGTAATCTTCATCTGAGGTGGGCTGATATTAAGCAGGTTAAAGTGTTACCATCAAATTGGGGCAATAAAGTTCATGTAATCAGTGACCAGGCTCACTTTCAATTTCGTACCTTAGGTGAAGTAAAATTTCAGGGTGAAGTGAAAGGCCGCATGGGCTTTCCTGAAGGAAAATACATATTAGAGCAGATCATCTCTCAGGCAAACCTGAAACCAGCTCCCAAATCGAGCCAGGGAAACGCTGATCAAAAGGGAAACGTTTATTATTACACTCGCCAATAAAAATATCTGCGGTGAGCATCTTACGCCCTCTCCGCAGAGGGGGCGTTTTGGTTGTAGCGATTTTTTTATCGGAGTTTTACTCCACAATAGAGCATGCTGATTCTAACTGACACAAGAATTGATCTTCTGCACACATCAATTACATCGAGGAGAAATTAATGAACATCGACGAACAAGTTACAACCCTGATGCAGGGAACCGAATATGGGGACGAAACACTTCAGCAGGCAATGGCTGACGAGCTGCGGCAGCGATTAATCGAGGCTCACCAAGAAGGCCGTTCTCTGCGAGTCTACTGCGGTTACGACCCCCGCACCACCGACCTGCATCTGGGTCACACCATCACAATGAGAAAGTTACGCCAGTTTCAAGACCTGGGACATGAGGTCGTTTTTTTAATCGGTACTTACACATCCTTGATCGGTGACCCTTCAGATCAAGACCAATTACGCCCACAACTGACCTTTGACGAGGTTGAACATAACGCTCGTACTTACGCCGAACAAGCATTCAAAATCCTGGATCGCAATAAGACCATTGTCCGCTTCAACCACGAATGGCTTTCACAGTTGGACTTCGCCGATCTGATTAAAATGGCCTCTAACTTCACCATCCAGCAGTTCCTCACTCGAGATAATTTCAAACTGCGCTTTGAGCAAGGAGATGCCGTTTATCTACACGAGACTTTCTACGCGCTGATGCAGGGTTATGACGCCTTTGCCCTGAACACCGATGTTCAAGTCGGCGGGACTGACCAGCTCTTTAACATTGTCACTGCCGCCCGTAAGTTGATGACCTTCTTGGGCAAGAAACCCAATATAGCCATCATCATGGGTATCCTCCCAGGAACTGATGGCGTTATCCGCATGAGCAAGTCGCTGGGCAACCATATCCCCATCCTGGCTTCACCCGACGATATGTACGGCAAAGTGATGAGCCTCCCAGACCAGGCGATGGGGGATTACTGCCGCCTGGTTACACGCTGGTCTGTCGGAGAGATCGCTGAACTGGAACACAATTTGGATGCCGGATTGTTGCACCCGCGTGACTTGAAGATGAAACTTGCCTATGAAATCGTCGATATCTTCCATGGTGATCAAGCAGCTAACCAAGCCCAGTCTAATTTCGTGAGGGTCTTCCAGCGAGGCGATGTGCCCGAAGAAATGGGTGAATATCATTTACTTCCCGGGCAGACCGTATTGGATGTTCTCGAATCGGGTGGACTGATCAGCAGTCGCGGTGAAGGTCGGCGACTGATTGCCCAGAATGGGGTGCGCCTGGATGGCGAGACCCTGAAAGATCCTAATCAACCCTTCCCACATCCCGGAATACTCCAGGCTGGCAAACGCCGTTTCCTGCGAGTGGTGACCTGATACTGATTATCCCCCGCGCGGGTTACCCCCATTTTCTTCCGGTTTTCCCCCCACTTAGGGATTGCACTCGACGTCCATTTGCGCTAAGTTTGGGGTGTGAACATACCTTCAAACACACCTCCTGTTGAAAATAGGCTGGTTTCCAGGAATGGGATCAGCCTGACAGCTCTTGAGCACACCCACCCCTTCTTTTTAGTGATAGCGCCCCATGCTGGCGGCGCGCTCATGATAGAGATCATAGCCCGCCTGGCGCTTCGCGGGCGATTGCTCCTGCTGGATGGCGGCAACCGTTTTGACGTTTACCGCTGCAACACCGCCATCGCTCGCGCCTTAGGCGACCAGACAGCTGAACTGCCCGTTATCCTTGAGCGTATCCAGCTGGCACGCGCCTTCACCTGCTACCAGGTGGAAAGCCTGCTGAGAGAGACGGAAGCCCAAGCACTCCCAACCATCGTTCTGGACTTGCTGTCCACCTTCCATGACGAAAGTGTGGCAGCCAGAGAAAGCTTGCAGCTGCTGCAGACCTGCATTGCCCAACTGCGTCGGCTGAACCACCTTGCGCCGGTAGCTGTCAGCGCCCGACCAGAAGCGCTCACTCACCGCCCAGAACTGCTCAAGACCTTACAGGCCGCGGCTGGTCAGGTGTGGACGCTGGAAACGCATGTGCCCCCATCGCAGCCCCGCCTGCTGTGAACTTGATTGGAGGAGATTTTTATGGGACGAACGCTGCCTTCTATTACCCAAGCCTTCTTACAACAACAAGAAGCGTTCGCACGCTTCCGCAGGGCATTGCGGCGCGGCGACCAGCTGGCCCTGGACGACCTGTTCTCCGCTGCCCGCCAACACCTGGCCGCAGCTGCCTACGCCACCCATGCCCTGCCGCTGGAGACTTTTCTACTGGCTATGCTGCTTGAGGAACACAAGGAGGTCGTGCGGCTGCGCCAGCTGGTAGAAGACCTGCAGAGCTGCCATGAACAGGTGGATCGATTGCCTCCCGCGCATGGGGATGAGCAGAGCGCACAGATTGATTCTGGTGGATAAAGCACATCAGGCGCATAAAATTCATCCGGTGGATAAGGTGCCTTCGGTGGAATATACTGGCTGGGTGCTCGACGTGTTTGCCTCACAGAGTCGCTCCAATCAAGGAGAGCACGTTCCCTCAATGGCATCCCCGCACGGGGTGGTGCTCTGGTTGTTGGGTGAGGATGGTGTCCGCCGCCGCTTGTGCCAGCCTTTTCCGGTCACTTTCTACGCAGCTGGCCCAACTGCACGTCTGCGCGCCCTGCAAAAGCGACTGGAGAACCAACCCATTCCCGTTAACCTGGATTGGGTAGAACGCCGCGATCTCTTCTGTCAGCAGCCGCTGACCGTGCTGGCTGTACAGGTCAACCAACCTGCCGCTCAACCGCGGCTGTTCCAACAGACTGCTCATCAATTCCCTGACTTGACTTATTACGATGCTGACGTTCACCTGGCGTTGCGCTACGCTGCAGCCCACCACGTTTTCCCCCTGGCTTACTGCCGCTTCACCACCAGCATAAACAACCGCATTGAGAATGTTACCCCACTCGACTCCCCCTGGGACTTGGACCCCATCATCCCACCTTTACGGGTGATAACCATCGCTCCGAATTGTGACCCAGAGCACGCACCACCCTCACATCTGACTATCCGCTGTGGTCGCTTTGACTACCGCCTGTCTCTACAACCGACTCGACCTCTCTTGCTAGGGCTGTGCGCTATCCTGAACCGGCACGATCCTGACTTGCTGCTCACATCCTGGGGCGACACCTGGTTGTTGCCACACCTGCTTGAATTAGCCCAACGCTTGCACATCACCTTACCTCTCAACCGGGAACCCAACCGGGGTGTAGATGAACGGCGCGAGCATACCTATTTTTCTTACGGTCAAATTATCCATCAGGGTCGGCAGGTTCACCTCTTCGGTCGCTGGCATATCGACCGCTACAATGCCATCTTGTTTCACGACTACGGTATAGAAGGCGCTCAAGAGATGGCGCGCGTCACCGGCTTGCCGCTGCAAACCGCCGCTCGGGTCTCGCCTGGCACGGGCATCTCGTCCATGCAGATGCTCACTGCCCTGCGTCAGGGCATTTTGATCCCATGGCACAAACAGCAGTCTGAACGTCCCAAGAGCGCGCTGGATTTGCTGCACGCCGATCAGGGCGGCCTGGTTTACCATCCCATCATTGGCTTACACCGCGACGTGGCCGAGATTGACTTTGTCTCCATGTACCCTGGAATCATGGCGCGCTTTAACATCTCCCCCGAAACTGTAGGCACTTCCGAGGCTATCACCCAGGCTGCGCAAGAGCTGGATTTGCCCGGACCACCCGCCCAACCCGGCTTGGTGCCCCAGACACTTTCCCCTTTGCTGGAGAAACGGCTATCCCTTAAATTGCGCCTGACCAGCCAGCCTCCCTGGCATCCTAAGCGCAAGGCTTATAAAGCGCGCACATCAGCCCACAAATGGCTGCTGGTAACCTGCTTCGGCTACCTGGGATATAAGAATGCCCGCTTTGGACGTATCGAAGCTCACGAGGCGGTCACTGCCTATGGGCGCGAGGCACTGCTGCGCGCCAAAGAGGCTGCTGAAGACCAGGGTTTCACCGTGCTGCACCTGTACGTTGACGGTATGTGGGTGCACAAACCCGGCGCCTCGACCGTCTCCGCTGTTCAGCCTCTGCTGGACGAGATTATGAACCGCACTGGCTTGCCGGTGGCCCTGGAAGGTATTTATCGCTGGGTGGCTTTCCTTCCCTCTCGTTCTAACCAGCGCGTGCCGGTCGCTAATCGCTACTTTGGCGTTTTCCAGGATGGGTCACTTAAATATCGGGGGATCGAGGCTCGCCGCCACGATACCCCGCCCTTCATCATTCACACCCAGCTGGAGTTATTGCAGGAATTGGCACATGCGCATACCCCTGAACAGGAGGCGTCTATCCTGCCCAGAGCATTGTCGCTGCTGCGCCGCCGCTTGGCAGCTCTGCGCGCCGGTCACCTCCCCCTGGAGGACCTGCTGGTCACCCAAAAACTCAGCCGCGTACTGGATGAATACCGCACACCCTCACCTGTAGCGCGCGCGGTAGCACAGCTGGTGGCAGCCGGCAAAACCATCAGCCCCGGTCAGTACGTCCGCTTTCTCTACACGCGGGGTGATCCAGGCGTGCACGCCTGGGATTTGCCCACCTCACCTGACCCAGCCAGTGTTGACACCGTCCGTTATGCTGAGCTGCTGCTGCGTGCTGCCAGCACAGTTCTGGGCCCATTTGGGGTGAACGAAGAAACCCTACGCCTGTGGCTTTTCAGCAACGCTGGTTATGCCGCCCCGCCGGGTGTCTTGCCTCCCCAACCCAAAGGATCACGCAGGGTCAGAGAAACACACACTCCTCTTTTTCCCCACCTATTGACCTCCACCACTCTTGGGATTAAAATTTAGGTGAGTAATTTACTGGAAATCCTTGATTTAAAGGTTTGTCTATGCCTATTTACGAATACGTTTGTTTGGATTGTAAGACTCAGTTCGATGCACTTCGGTCGATGACTGAAGCGGATGCGCCCATCCCCTGCAAGCAGTGCCAGAGTGAACACACCTCGCGCATGCTTTCTTTGTTTTTCGCTCACTCAGATGGTCGTGTTGTGGCACAGCAAAGCACCGCAGCTGCCTGTTCAAGCTGTGCTGGAGGTCACTGCGCCACCTGTGGATAACAACCCCTAATGTGAAAATTTGGGGGACAATTGGAGCTTGCACAATTTGCTAATCTATGGCATAATCTCAGCAACCCCATCAGCCGGTTGCCCCCCTCAACTGGTTGGTGGGGTTCTTTGTTGTTGGAAGTAAGCTGTCAACATCAGCTGTAGAAAAGAAGGCTCGATAAGCGGCAGTCTCTGCCAACAATTCCTTGAGCTGATCAAGCAGATATGTATGTTCGTCAACAGCTGTTTGTTTTCCCTTCGCCAATGAAAGCTCACCAGCTTCTTCGTTCATCACTGCAAGAAAACCACTTTTCTCTAACCAGGATATGCCCAACCTCACAGTCGCTTTAGATTGGGAGGTAGCCGCTGCCAGCAACGCTACTTTGACCTTACCCTGGGTGTGGTTAATGGCATACTTGCACAAACCAGCCAGGTATCTGAGGAAAGGTTCAACTTGAGTGTTTTGCGGTTCCACAGCAATCAAGGAAATCACTGATGGAGAGACTTTGTCAATTGCAGCCATCAGCTCATTCCGCCCCGCAGGTGTAGTCCAGATTACCAGATTGTTAGATTTGGTCAATTCCTCTCGATCGGAAGATTTGATACCCAAGTTAGCCAACATGCGTCGGTCTAGTCCCTCACACCAGATCTGGGGTTCATTCTCCTCAAGCAAGCCTTTCAAACGGTCGAGGGGGTCAGGTTCACCTCGGAAGTCATGAACCTCCATCAGGAGTTGGTCGCCATTCACTTCAATCTGGGCGGTTTCAGCCGGGCGGATATCCACCCATTCGATCTGAATATCGCTTTGCCCGCGATAATCGCTGGTTCGCACGACATAAGCCAGGTCGAAAGGCTCACTGTTTTCCAGAGGATCGCGAGACTTCCATCCCGCCCCGTTCCACCAAATGACCTTGTTTACCTGCCCGTACTTATCTTCAACCAGTACCCTGAGATGCTCGTAATTTCTTCCAATCGGGTTAAATTGCTTCACGGTTAACCCCGTGCTCACCAGGATGGGGGCAGGATTTCCCGGACCAAATGGTGATAGACGTTCAAGTTCCTTCACAAACTCAAATGCTAAATCTCCCAGTTCATAATAACCATCGATAATCAGTTTCGGTGGAGATATGACTTCCCCCAGCATGCTTTGAACTACTGCAGACAACGCCCGCCTGAAATCAGGGATTAGTTCCGCCTCCAAAGAGAAACCAGCAGCCATGCTGTGGCCCCCAAAACCTGTCAACAATTCGCGGCAAGAGGAGATCGCCTCGAATATATCACAACCCTCTACCGATCTTGCCGAACCACGTGTTAATTCACTTGGTGGTTCAGATATTAGGACTGCTGGTTTTTGATAGCGTTCAGCCAGACGACCAGCGACGATCCCTATCACCCCAGCTGGCCAGGTCTGGTGTGACAGCACCAACGCAGCCTGAGATAAAAGTGTAGGCTCCTTTTCGATCTGTGTTTGTGCAGCCTGGAAAACCTGGTCAGTCAGTAACCTTCGCCTGGCATTTAATGACTCCAACTCCTCTCCCAACTTTTTGGCTTTGTTTATATCCTGAGTTATCAGGAATTCAACAGCTGGATTGGCATCTGCCAATCGACCAAGCGAGTTCAGCCTCGGGGCTATCACAAAACCGATATGTTCCTCAGATAGCGAGGCTGACTGAAGATCCGCCAATTCCATCATGACTTGTAGGCCAACTCGTTGATTATCCCTCAAAACGTCTAAGCCGCGTTGAAGCAGATAGCGAGTATCGCCAACTTGGATAGCCACATCAGCGACGATACCTAAAGCCACCAGGTCAAGATAGGAATCGACCACTCCTGCATGTCCGGCGTTTTGGTACAGAGCTTCAACCAATTTGAATGCGACACCAACCCCAGGAAGGTTGGCAAGTGGGCTGCTTGAAGGCAACAACTTTGGGTTCAGGATAGCATAAGCCTTTGGCAATCTGGGGGGCAGTTCATGGTGGTCAGTAATCACCACATCCACCCCTCGTTTACTTGCACAATTAACCGCTTCGTGCTCTGAAATTCCGGTATCACAGGTTATTAGTAATCCGACACCTCCATCTAAAAAAGGTTTCAGTCTCGGAAGGTTTATGCCATGTGATTCACGTTCTCGGATTGGAATGTGATATTCGACTTTACCACCCAACCCTCTTAAAGCTGATACCAACAACGCTGTCGCAGTCTGCCCATCGACATCAAAATCTCCCCACACCCCAATGATTTCACCAATTTGGATAGCCTTCTCTATACGTTCAACTGCCTTTTCCATTCCCGCCAGTTCACCAGGTGGTGTTGGGCGGTAATATTGTGAATCAAGAAAAGCCCTGGCTGCATCAACATCAGTGATCCCACGCTGAACCAATAGCTGGCTAAGTAGCCGGTGTCCACCAACTTCATTCTCCAGACCTGCTGGTATGGTCACTTTATGAGGTTCAACCCAGTTTCTCATCATCGAATCTTAAAATTCTATTTCACCAATCTGCTCAAAATCTAGAATTGGGATAACCGGTTGGTCTCTATCCTCCTCATAGCCTTCAAATTCGATTTCATCCATCAACCCCGCCTTAGTCCCGCGGTCACATAAAGAACGATAGGTACAGAATCGGCAATTCCTGTCATTTGAGGCTAATGAATATGCATCCGCAGGTAGTTGTATAATTTCATCGACCAGCGCTGTCAGATATCGATGATCTAGATCGAATTGGGATTGTGTGTAACTAAAATACTCTGGATCGTTAGGGAAATTAGCAAACCAATAAATCATTTCTACCTGATCTGGATGGATAGGTTGTCTCTGAATAAGTGAAGCACCCGCGTTTATCAGCAAATAAGGATAGATTCGAGTTTGTAAGCGGTTTGCTAACCAAACCCGTGGTGGTCGGTTGGTAGAGGTCTTCCAGTCGTAGATGCTCACATTAACACCACCCTGGTCCTCAAAGTCAGCGATGGCATCAAATTTGCCAATTAGTCGGTAGCCTCCCAAAGTCGATGATAAGCTGATCTCTGCAAAGCATTTGGAATTAAGCCCAGAAAACCGCGGCTTAATTAAAGGGTCTTCCATAAAGTCAAGGTAATTTTGCCACCAACCTTGGAGAGGTTTTCCCTGAGACAGGCGAGAAAGCTGCTCGGAATTGATACCAACCAAATGCTGATGAATAAGATGATGGAATTGCTCTCCCATCTGCAAGTGGCTTTCGTTCTCAATTACCGGTTCAGCCTCTACCGCGGGCCAAGCGATATCAAGCAAATACCGTAGTTGGAAGCGACGGCGGCACTCTACATAGTCTTGGAGTCTTGCCTGGCTGAAGTAAAAATCAGGAGGTATGGTCATGGATGAATTCTTCCCAAAAGTACTTTAATGCGGTAAATGGCTGCGCTTCCCGGCATTCACCATTACGGCCTGTATTCCAGGTAAGTATTAATTCCTTTTTCGCACGGGTAATGCCTACAAAGAGCAGGCGCAATCGTTCAGCAGCGTAATCTAAACGGGCGCTGTGTGTCGCTTCTCCCTTTTGATACCAGCTATACTCATCCTTCGAAAATGCAGCTCTAAGTTGAGCGAGCGCTTCAGCTTCGAGATTGAGCGCATCACGCAGGAACCACTTCTCAGATATATACTTGTCACCTTGGATTGCAGAGGGGAAATCGTAGTTGTTGATAGACATCAGATAAACGCGGTCCCATTCCAAGCCTTTAGCTTTGTGAATTGTAGTCACATAAACGCGACCGCGATAATTTTCCGGATCAAATGATCGGTCATCCTCACTAAAACCGATGAATCTGCGTTCATTTTTCGCCACCAATGCCAGTTCTCCAGCCAGCTGGGGCAAGCGCCAATCAGGGTTCAAGTCACTCGCCCGCCGCAATACCAGGGCTATCTTATGGGCGATAGCCAGCTGGGTTAAATCCTCAAATAAGTCTTGCGCAAGGGTCAGGATTACCTGATCGATGGGCAGCAGCACCAAACCCTGCCACCTCTGGACTACCTGGCGAAAATCCCGCAACTTTTCTAAAAATTCTCCTTCTTCTGGTTGGGTTTCTACCTCATCCAGCCAATCACGGTTGACTTTTGGCCAAATAAAGCTCTCAACATGATTGCAGGAGCTTATCAATGCGGCAATCCTGGATGTATGCCCTTTTTGTTCGATATTTTCCCTTTGCCAAACTCGATAAACTGTTGCCAGCTTTTTAGCGGATTGAGGCTCAGCCAGATAATTGACTATATTACCCAGAGCACCTGCGGTGGCCCTTGTAGTCGATGAACTCTGTAAGTTTTCTACGTAATCAATGTTTCTTCTACCCAATTCCTTAGCTACTTCGAAGCCCCTTTGATTACGAGGCACCAGCATAGCAACTGTTTCTTGGTTATGTTTAGGCAGCCAACGAGCTACAGAATCCGCCACTGCTCGCACCTCTTCCTGGGAGGTGAATTTGTTGGGGATAAACCTTATAGCAGCAGGATTATCTTCCGGATTTGGTTGGGGATCTCCATGGGGAGTGGGGGCAATTTCAGGTGGCGCTAGAGCGTTACGAACATTTTCGTTTGGGTGTTCATGTTGTGTCCAGTGGATCAACTGGTTAGCCAGTGAAATGATGCTGAGAGTAGAACGACCAGAGTTAGGCAATTCTCTTGCATATACGTCATCTCGCTTCAGAAAACTCCGTAAATATTCTGGATTTGCAGTCGTAAAGGTCTCATAAATGGCTTGATTGGGATCACCAACACGCACCCAATTCCCATTCTCCCCGACCAATAACTCTAAGATCTCTTCCTGGAGACGGCTGCTGTCCTGCGCCTCATCCTCCAGGATATAATGCCAACGATGGCGCAAGCGCTGCAGGTATTCTTCATCTGATTTTAAAGCTTGTAACGCCAACCTGGTAAGATCATCAAAATCAACTGCGCCTCTATAGTTCAAGCCGCGTTGGTAGTCTGAATAAATTTCACAGCTCATTTCAGCCAAGCGGAGAGGCAGCGGCAAGCCATCTAATTGCAGGCGTAATTTCTCCGGAGTGATCTGCTGATCCTTAGCGGATCGGATAACACTGTTGGCGATGCCCGTGACTAACTCGAGCAGATCTTTACGGCGAACGAGCTCACGTTGCCTTTCATCCAGATCCGATCTGAAATATTCATCCAATACCCCAATATTGGCATGCAGCCATGCCCTGGCAGCCTCACTGCGGATCTGGTTTGCGGTTTGTTCATCGATTATTTGGAAATTATCCGCCAAGCCAACCAAAGAAGGTCGTTCCCTCACGATATCATGAGATAAACCGTGCAGCGTTCGCACGCAGTAACCAAATCCCGGGTAAGCGAAGATCTCATTTTCATGCAGGAAGCCAGAAATCCGACCGGCAAAGTTGTCCACGGCTGAGTTCACCAGCGTGACGATTAAGACTTCCTGATCCTCCTCCAGCTCCTCGCGAAGGATAATATTAGCTGCCAAATAGGATAAGGTATGTGTTTTGCCGCTCCCCGGAACAGCAGCTACGCCCATCTTGCCTCTCCGGTAACTCAAAACTTCTTCTTGCTTAGGGCGTGGTTGGAACATGATCTCCACCAATTAAATTAATCCGGCTGCAGCGCGCTTGTGTCAAAATGCCAAAGCTTCCAGGCAGGCGAATTTTTCCTCCAGCACAATTCTTGATCTTGGGGAAAGTCACTTGCAGATCTTCAAAACCAACCCCATCGCAGCCGAAGAATATTTTCATTCTACCCATTTTGAATTTGCCGAGATACCTGATGAACGATTCTCAATAAATTCCCTTTCTGCTCATACCCTTGTTCTCCTAACTCACTGGTTGCCAGGTAAATCTTATTACGGCAGCGCCGTATCAAGCCCAAGATAAGCAGAGTCAGTGACTGATGAGCCGCCTGGAGTTCATCTGAATCATTCCAAGGTGTTCCATCTTTCCAATGACGGCTTAGCACATAAGGATGAGTAAGTGGTTGGTAAAGGCGTTCAAACCATCCTGTCGAACCTATATCGAGCCAGAATTGAAATTCTACTGGTCTGTTGCTCATAAGAAACGTATATGCTGGAGACAGAAATACAGCGTCACCTGGTCGGCTATCCCAGCTGCCGATATATTGAGCTGCTACAACCCCTTCATAAACCATCTCGATGTATTCCTGGCTGATAGATTTGCCTGAATTGAATTCAACCTCACTCATTACCTGGCGAAATTTTCTTGCCGACTCGATCAGGTTTGCAGCAATTCTACCGGACCGATAATCGAAGTGAAAGCCATACCCTGGTTGTGATAGGACCTCTCCAAATAATCGACTGAAAAAGTGATCCAGTTCATTCAGTGGATCTTGCCGGTAATCTTCAATCCAATTTCGTAAATGGTCGAACCTCTCACCTAGAGTATAGGTAATCCGCTCTTGAAAGTCTGCCTTGATGCTCGAGAAAGGTGTCATCACAGGTTGCCCTACACGTGTTCGATAGACAATCTCTGTCAGGAGCTGTGCTCGAACGAGATCCATCCCCGCGACAGCTTCTACCAACGCATAAACGACCTCATACTTACTGGGTCTTATTTCCCATTCAGGATGAGCTAATGTAGCCAAAGTCAACAAACATTGGGCAGCAGGTTCTTCCCTCAATGGTCGTGATGGTCGGTGAGAAATTGCCGGGATCTCGAAACGATGTAATCTTTCGATCAACGAGAACCGTAAGGAGTCGGATAGATACGGAGCTAATACTACAATTTCACCTGGACTGATCTTTTGGTTGTGAATCAGGTGCGAGATCGTCTCGGCAACCCAATCAAGCATTTGCGGGTAATATCGGTTAAATTGCACCACAAGAGGTGATTTAGTTTTCCTCCCCTTAATAAAACTATCTGCGCGACTGTCCGCGCTTTGTGTCTTAACCGGATAGTTCATAACTCGACCAAAATGGGTTGCCGTCGCCTCTAATTCCGGGGGATTGGTAAATGAGTTTGTGAAAACCATTTTATTCCCACACACATCCTTGAGGGTTTTTCCGGTCACAGGATCAGCTCCTAGAAAACGCCGGTAACCTCCATCTTGGTCGAAGATCAACAGTGCAGACTCAAATTGGGGTAACCACTCCCTGATGAGATCATGCGTTATGGGGGTGTCTTCTTCCAGGTTATCGAAGAATAAATGTTTGTATCGAGTGCATAAATACGCCCTGCAAAGTTGGTTCGTCCAAATGTGCTTGGCAAACACCTCAATCTGAAGAGAGAAATCAAGGAGATTGTGCTCAAGGCAATAACGACGAAATAGGACAGCACATTCTTGAGCATCATCGTAAACACGCGCCTGACCAGGTTCCCCTTTCCAGGCACTCTTTAATCGAGCAGCAATCGTGGTGTATGGAAATCCAACCACAGCCGACTTGTTGAGATTATCAAGTATTTGGCTGTAGAGCCGATTTCGGTGGATTGTCACCGATTCGAAAAAACCCCGGCTGAACAGTGGTCTGACAACACGTGCCATGAAGTATTGGGCGGTTTCCATGTTCAGAAAAACTGGTGCTTTGTCAGGTCTTTCAAAACCAGCCTCCTCCACCACTAACGGCCAGAAGAGGTCAACCATCCTGCGCGCCAGCCCTGCTAAAGTCATGATGCCGGCGACACCTCCATCTGGGAACCCCATCTTAGCCAGGGTGCGGGTATACGGAGCTGCCAGGGTGCGCTGCGGCAAGAGTATCAAGATTGAACCACTGTCAACGCCCTTAATAACCATACGCTCCAGATTGTGGACTGCTGCTGTCGTCTTCCCGGTACCCGCAGGTCCCTCCAGGAAGACCTTTTCATTCAAGGGCATCTCGACAAGCTTTAGCTGGTTGCTAGTTAAAGAGAAAGAATCCATTCGCACACAGTTTGTATGGATGAGAAAAAGAAATTCGTCTGTTTATCCCCCTTAATTGGAAAATTCATCCTGTCACTCGATACGATCAAACTCCTCGATGTTCCACAGCTCGCTGGCTGCAGTGGCATCTAAAATGAAACCATCCAGATCTGCTCGCGTGAGCACCATCCTGGTATGCAGGTAAAGAGGGATTGCTGGTAACTGGGAAGCGAAGATTTCCTGAACCCTGTAGTGAGCATCCAGATAACCATCCTGCCCAGGCAATGTTCCTAGGGCAGAATAACAGGCTGCATCATACTCCACATCGCTGAAGCCGGTCAGATTTTGCCCTCCCCATCCATAAAGGAATTCCATCACACGTTCACTGCCGGCAGGCTTCCAGGTTTCCTGCGGTGGTCCCATCACCTCATCCGAGTTGAATAAATTACATAGCGGTTGGTGTCCGGTCATCCATGCCAGCTGAGCCAGGTCAAATTGGCGTCCAAAAACCGGACCTTCAGGACCCTCAGCATATACCTCACTGGCTGGCAGTACATGCAGGTCAATTTGAACCCCACATTCTTCCAGCGATTCAACCAGGATGACCGCTGCTTGTTGGCGTTGGTTTGCGGAGGATGTAAAATAATTCAATGATAATTGTGTGCCATTAATCACATTGGGGACACCTCGGGCAACGCGTGGTGTCTCCGGGTTGTCATCGTGATCAACCCAACCCACCTCTTCCAGTAAATCAATACCTGCTTGAGGATTATATCCATAACGAACGATATCTGGGTTGAAAAGTGGATGAGATGGGGGGATATAGCTGTCCGCAACCAGGGTTGTGCCAGAGAAAACCTCGTCCACAACTTTTTGCCGGTCCATACACATCGCTATTGCCTGGCGCGTGCGTGGATCACCAAAAAAGTCTGCCCGGTGTATTCCAAGCAGGTAGCCACCATCATACGACCTGGGTTGGATCCCAAAGGCAACTTGTTCCCAGACGGAGCCAGATGTGATGTGATTGACGATCTCTCCTTGTTGTTGCAGAAGCGAAGCTCGTTCACCTTCAATCATTCTCACCAGCTGGCTGGCTTCCTGATCGAGAATATCACACTCACCTGATGCCAGCGAAGCCAGGTTTGACTCTGGTTCATTGCCAATAAACCGGTAAACCAACTCATCGAAAAGAGGCAACCCCTCCCGAGCGCGGAAGTAATGCGGATTTGCATTCAACCGGATCTGCTCACCAGCGACCCATTCTGAAACCGTATAAGCTCCCCAACCAATAGGCATCTGCGTGGTTTCAGGGGCTGAAAACATTTGCTCGACAGGAAGTTCTCCTAATATATGCTCAGGTAATGGGATAAAGAAATTTGCCCGATAATCAGGGTCGAGGTAACCTGGCACTCCTACCCACCTTACACCCCTATCATCCATTGGTATATACGCTGCAGTATTATCAACTGTGCGCTGATTGGGAAGAACCAGACCATTCCCTCCACAAGCGCCAACCCCCTCAATCTGGCATTGTTGGGCAATCTCAAAGCTGAACACTGAATCAGAACTGCTCAAAGGTTGTCCATCAGACCAATTGACACCTTCCAATATCGTGAATTCAACCGAGAGCTGTGCCATCTCCAAGTGATCCCCCTCCCATGGAATTGCACAATCTGCTTGATTACATCCGTAAGGTCGCACCACCTCACCCGGAATGAGTTGAACCAGCACACCAGCATCATTGACTACCCAGTCTCCTTGAAAGACCTGGACTGGCTCGATCCATGCGTCCCCATCCGACAGGTCAGGCAATTTTTCAAGTATCACTGCCTGGAAATCAAATCCACGTGTATCGATCGGTCCGTCGTAAATTGCTTCCATCACATGGCTTTTAGCCAATGATCTGCCGGAATAAATAAACAGGTCATCCGGTTCTGATCCAATACAGACATTCAATTTACGCGGGATTGGGGTAGGAGACGGGATAGGTGTCTGGGTGGGAGTGCTGTGCTGCTGATCTCCAACGCCTGGTGTGTTTTGCTCTGGTGCAGGACCAGGACCTTCAAACAGGGAACAGGAAGTCAAAAAAACGAGGCTAATAAACCAAACTGGCAATCGAATATTAATGATCCTTCTCACAGCTGTTCCTGCTACCATTTGGATGAGAGATCTCCACATAATCGAGTCTGTTTGCCAATAATCATAACTAGGTAAAACAATGGGTCTGCTGACACGAAAAAATCATTGATTTTGACGGATGGCAACCATTTGGATATTGGTCATATCTTCAATGGCAAAGCGCACCCCTTCACGGCCGATTCCGCTCCGGCGGTTACCCCCATATGGCATATGATCTGCCCTAAATGCGGGCGTATCGTTAATAATCACACCACCAAAATTGAGCTGCCGAATAGCCTTTAGTACACGTTGAATGTCCCGGGTAAAAATCCCTGCTTGGAGACCGTATTCAGTGTTATTTGCCAGCTGCAGAGCTTCTTCAAAATCGTCATAACTAATCACAGATGCGATTGGAGCAAAAGCTTCCTGAGCTACGATCTTCATTTCCGGTTTAACATTATCCAACACTGTAGGCCAATAAACGCATTTGTCACGTCTGCCACCAGTCAATACTTGTGCACCGTCATCGACTGCCTCGTGCACCCAGGCATCGATGCGATCAACTTCCTTCAGGTCGATCATAGGGCCTACATCCACTCGCTCATCCAGCGGATCACCCACGACCATATCACGACTGGCATGCACGAATTTCTCCAAGAAGGGTTCATGAATTTCGCGGTGGCTAAAAATGTTCTGAACCGAGATACATACCTGTCCGGAATTATAATAAGCGCCAATTGCACATCGTTTTACCACTTGTTCCAAGTCAGCATCGGCTGCCACGATAACCGGTGAATTGTTACCTAACTCTAATGTGATCTTTTTTATCCCCGCAATTTGGGTAATGCGTTCCCCAACCACCGGACTTCCTGTAAAGGTAACCTTAGACACGCGTGGATCCGTCACCAACCACTCCCCAACGGTGGAACCTGATCCCACAACCAGATTGATCCCACCAGATGGTAAGCCTGCCTCACTTAAAATTTCGCACAATATCACTGCAGTCACAGGTGTGCTTGAAGCCGGTTTTAAAACAACCGTATTCCCAGCTGCTATTGCTGGAGCGACTTTGTGGGCTACGAGATTGAGTGGGAAATTAAAGGGGCTTATTGCCCCAACAACCCCAACCGGACGACGCAACCAGAACCCAAAGTAACCCTCCCCAGCAGGGACAGCATCGAGTGGAATGGTTTCCCCTGAGATACGTTTTGCCTCTTCAGATGCAATCGTGAATGTGCTTATGGCACGATCTACTTCAATGCGGGCAAATTTTAACGCTTTGCCGGCTTCAGTAGCTATCGTCTGCGCGAATTCTTCTTTACGTGCCTTTAGGAGGTGCGCCGTCTGGCTTAAGATAACACTCCGCTGATGGGCTGGCATGCCCGCCAAAATTGGGGCAGCTTTCTGTGCAGCTGATATCGCCTCATCCACATCTTCATGACGAGCGCTTGGTAGGATCGCAAACACATCTTGGGTATATTTATTTCTTACCTCTATGACAGCACCACCATCTACCCAACGACCATTGATGAAAAGCTTATACTCTTTCAAGGTTGAACTCCACACGAGCTAGATTTTCCAGGAATGCATGACCTGGGAAACAATAATCCAGGGCAAAATCCCCAATCGGGATTTATGGAATTGGCTTTTTACCTGCTAATTCCAGCTTTATAAAGGTTCAATCTTTTGATCCCATCTTGATCCAGACACCCCTGAAATAATCGAGATATCATAATGGTTGATAAAGCTGAATAAGCAAATATTACCTGAAGAGAGCGGATATGTCAAAGAACCATTGGGGCAAAATTGTTTATTGAGCATTGAACCTTTTCGCGGTAATCTATGGTGTTCGTGTAGATCATGCCGACTAGCATTTATGCTATAATCTTTTATCCAAGGTGAACCCTAAACCGGTAGAACTTACAAAAACTAATTGGCACGAATGAGTTTATGCTTCAGAAAATTGTAAAAGTCATTGGGGGTGACCCCAACAAACGTCAAATAGAAAATTACTCACAAACAGTAGATCTGATTAATTCCCTTGAGCAGCAGTTTGAAGCTTACAGCGAAGAGCAGTTACGCGCTACTACCATTGAGTTGCGTCTTCGCTTAGCTCAAGGAGAAACATTGGACGACGTCCTGCCCGAAGCGTTCGCGGCAGTCCGCGAGGCGAGTAAACGCACGCTGGGACAAAGGCATTATGACGTGCAATTAATCGGCGGTATTGGCTTACACGAGGGTAAGATTGCTGAGATGCGCACTGGCGAAGGTAAGACCTTAGTCGCTACGCTGCCGATGTATCTTAACGCATTATCCTTGAACCCCGAGTGGATAAAACTCGCTCGGGGAAAATGGGGAGAAGACCCCCAAAGTTGGAAGTTTGAACCTCTAAATGGCTTACCAGTCGGACGAGGTACACACCTGATCACCGTGAACGATTATCTCGCTCGTCGTGATGCTCGTTGGATGGCTCCAATTTACCACCTGCTAGGCTTAAGTGTAGGTGTCTTACAGATGGCTTCCCGTACCGAAAACGGACGCAAAGCATTTCTGGTGGACTTCGAACGCGAATCTCCCCATGAGGACCAACACTTCCTCCGCATGGAAGATCGCAAAGAATCTTATACAGCCGATATCACCTATGGCACAAACAGTGAGTTTGGCTTTGATTATTTACGCGATAATATGGCGATGCGTCTTGAAGATCGTGTTCAGCGCGGTCATTATTTTGCCATTGTAGATGAGGTTGACAATGTCCTAATCGATGAGGCGCGCACTCCTTTGATTATTTCCGGACCAGCCCAGGATGATACTGAATGGTACATTCGCATGGCTCAGGTAGTAAAAAATCTAAATTCGGAAGATTTTGAGATCAATGAGCGCGACCGGACTGTGTCGCTGACAGAGTTGGGTGAAAGTCATGTAGAACGCTTGCTTTCCATGGCTCTTCGCGACCCAGAACGCCCTGAAGATATTACACCCGAACAAGCGCGCATCTTGGGCTATCTGGAACAAGCTTTACGTGCCCAATTCCTCTTTAAACGTAACAAAGACTACCTGGTGCAGGCAGGAAAAGTCGTTATCATCGACGAGTTCACCGGACGTTTGATGCCCGGTCGTCGCTGGTCAGATGGTCTCCACCAGGCAGTTGAGGCTAAAGAAGGCGCCAAAGTACAGCGTGAGAATGTCACCTACGCCACAATCACTATCCAGAACTACTTCCGGATGTACGAAAAACTGGCTGGCATGACCGGTACAGCTTTGACGGAAGCGGAAGAGTTCGATAAGATCTACAAGTTAGATGTGGTGGCGATCCCCACCAACTTGGAATACATAGCCTCGCGGGCTGATACTGACTTGATCGAAATCGAAGACCGCGACGAAAATGGTTATAAATATTTTTATTACACCTTGAAGGACAATCCTGATCGCAAACCACTCTTCTGGAAGCGGAAAGATTTTCCAGACATGATTTACCGCACAGAAGAAGCTAAGCTGCGCGCCATCGCTGAAGAGATTATCGAATATCATGTAATTGGAAGGCCAATCCTGGTAGGCACCACCTCGGTGGAACTTTCTGAGCGTGTCTCCAACCGCTTGCGCTCAGAACCTTTACGACGTTTGCTTCAGGTGCTGTTGCTCAGGCATGCTTGGATTCAAAAGAATCATTATACGGAAGACGGAAGGGTTATCCAAGAATTAGCTTTTCTAAACAAACCTTTGGAACAACTTCCCCTTCCAGATATGCGCAAGATGGCTCGTGAGCTTGATCTCCCCTTTAACCCCGAAGCTCCTGAAAACATAGAACGGCTCTTGTCCATCTTGAACTTGACAGAAGATGACAGGGAGCGGTTGATTAAAGTCTTACAGGCAGGTATCCCTCACGAAGTTCTCAACGCTCGCAAACATACCGAAGAAAGCCAAATCATCGCCGGTGCTGGCGCTTTTGGAGCTGTTACCATCGCTACCAATATGGCCGGTCGTGGGGTTGATATTAAATTGGGCGGTGAAATGGCTGAGGAAGTAATCACTGCCATCAGCCGGGTTTTACGTAAATCAGGTCAAGATATCGATCCATTCGATATGACCATGGAAGAACGCCGGGATGCCTTACTCAACATGAACCCGGAAGATTATGGGATTTACGAGAGCGAGGTCAAGTACTTCTTGCAGTATATGGAAGATATGGAACAGGTGCGCAAGTTAGGTGGTTTACATGTCGTTGGTTCGGAACGTCATGAATCCAGGCGGATTGATAACCAGCTGCGTGGTCGTGCCGCCCGGCAAGGTGACCCTGGCTCATCCCGTTTCTACCTGTCCATGGAAGACGAATTGATGCGTTTATTTGGTGGACAGCAAGCAGATAACTTAATGCAGCGTTTAAAGATCGATGACGCTCTGCCTCTGGAAATTGGCTTGGTAGGAAGAATCGTCGAACAATCCCAATCCCGCGTAGAAGGTGCCAATTTTGATGTCCGTAAACACCTCTTAGAATATGATGATGTGCTAAACACTCAGCGCGTAAAGATCTATGCTCAACGCAACCGAATCTTTCAAAAAGATGATTTAAACGAAGATGTGCGTGAGATGTTGAAAACCGAAGTGCAGCGACGGATACCCCATGCTCTCGAAGACCCTGAAGGACCTTGGAAATTATTAGCCTGGTTAGACCAAATCCAACCTCCACTTTCCACGAACAGCAATATCTTCCCCTCCTATACATTGCGTTTACTGATGGAACAATTAATACCCGAGCTGCCTCTACAAAAGGGTGATGAAGGGCGTACAGATGGAAGGGTGGCAAAGCAGGAAACACTTCAAGCTTTACTTGAAGTTGCTGATAATGCCTTGAAAGCAGAAGAAGAACACATGCTGCGCACAGTGGATGACCTGCTCGAAATCACTCGCCAAAGGCTTGAAAGCACTCTAAAAGAGAGATTGGAGACCATCGATACATTTTTTGAAGGGCTAGACCTGGAAGATGAAACTGAAATCCGCTCGCCTCGCCAGCTTTCAGATGAGATTTCCAGCTTAGTTCATGTGCCTCTCAAGCTTTCGTCCGAAGAGTTGCAAACCTTCCAGGCTGACCCGGAGCAGGCAATCGACATCGTCCAACAGCAAGTTGAGGATGCATTAATCGAACAATCAATTACAAGGCTGGTAGGTGCAGTTGAACGCCGATTGGAAGAAGAACTTGGCTTGAACCCTGCCCAACTAGAAAGTGAGGATTGGGACACCTTGGCCGACCAGGTGTTGGCAGCCATCCAAAATCTTTATCAACGCCGTCGGGAAAAGCTTATCGGAGAGAACGGCAGTGGCTTGATCGCCAAAGATCTTGAAACAGAGATCGCAAAAGTAGATGGTTTTTTGAACGAATCACAGCTTCTCTTTCTGCTTATGCAAATGCCGCAAGGAGCACGAGCGGTATTCGATAAGCGCACCCACCGCCGGGTATGGCGACGAACGACCAGACTGACTTATATCTATATGTCCGCTCGTTTTCTGGAGAATCGCGATCCTGATGAAATCTCTGCTGAAGTGCTGCGCCACCTTGAAACAGCTCAATCTGCTATGTTGCATGCCTGGGGTCAGAGCGAATGGGATCGTTTGGCAAATTATCGGCCCATCGACCTGAATGAGACCGCCAGAAAAGGTTTAGCTAGAACACTTGGGGAAAACCGCTATAAAGAGGTTCAAGACCAGCCGCTCCAATCCCTGGAAGGCGAAATAAGGGTCGCCGTTTCCGATGAATTGGGACGCCAGGCTTTGACTGAAGTTTACCGCCAACTCTTATTAGGAGTAATTTCAGAATTGTGGGTAGAGTATCTCACCAGTATGGAAGCACTCCGCGTGTCTATTGGTCTGGAAGCTTACGGTCAGCGTGATCCATTGGTTCAATACAAAAATCGCGCCTTCGAAATGTTCCAAGAACTATTGAGCAACATGCGTTTAGGTGTTGTCACCCGCATGTTCACTTTTCAACCACGCAACATAACCTCAATCCAGGCTTCCGTTGCAGCCGAACCCGAGAAGACAGCTGAACCTCAACCAGTAGCGGAAAAAGTAAGAGAGAAAAAGCCCAGCAAATCTAAGCGTCGCCGGCGGAAACGCTGATGGATAATAAACTCGCAGCTTGAGCCCTGCTCACAACCTAGCCGTCAAGCCGCTCTCCCACTCATTCACCGCCTCATGAATGATGTCGCGAATCTCGGCATCGGGGACATCCTCAACATCATTGTAGCGCGTTAACCCCACCATAACAGCAATCCCCTCTCCAGGAAGCTCCACCAATCGTACACCTCGACCTGAGAGCGGAGAAGTTTCCAGCTTACCCTGCAGAATTTCATCGATTTGCGCCACAATTCTCTTTGGTATTTCCCCTTCTACTGGTTTTCGAGATTCTTGTATCGCTTCACTAAACATTTTCAATGGATTAAGGCTGGGTTTTCGCTGAGCCACCTCTGGCATACTTTGCAGGTCAGCATCCGGCGATGATGGTGTCGACACGGAGAAATCCGCAGGCTGAGCGGAGTAGACTTCCCTCTCTCCGGATTCCTCTTCAGAGGGAAAGATGCCCAACCAGGTTCGTAGGTCGACAGCCGTCATAGTTAGCTGTTGGCGGTCATCGGGATTCAAATCCCCCACTGACTTAAAAGCCTGATCACCAATCTCGACCACCAGGTGTTTTGTGCGCACATCACGTGACAACCTGGCTACCTCTTTCAAGCCTGGTGCAGTTTGAATGGTTTCCCTACTCTCCTCTTTACTGCTGCGTAGTGCCTGCAGGAACGAGCTCAACACAAACCCAACAAGAATGCAGACAAACGCAAATATTCCAACTAAAACCATATCCATAATGCCCTCCTTGAGGAATTATTGGATGGGTACTGTTTGACGATGAAAACTGGGTAGTCAAAAACAAGCCAATACCCAGTATTATTCCTCCAACCTTTGGCATTGGGGGCAGAAATGTGTCCCACGTTGCCCGACTGTGATGCGTTGAATGGGAGTATCGCACACAGGGCACGGCTCACCATTGCGTTGATAAACACGAAAATAATTTTGGAAGTCACCTCCTCGATACACCCAATCGATTGACGCCCCATTACGGCGGATACCTTCTTTAAGAACATGCCGGATGCTCATCCAGAGGCGTTCAGCATCGCGGATATCTAAGCTTGTTGATATGCGTTGAGGGTGTAATCCAGCTTGGTGCAGCGCTTCATCGGTGTAAATATTTCCTAAACCAGCCAGGAAACTCTGATCCATGAGCAGTGGTTTAAGCTGGCGTCGGCGTGCCACTAATCGCCTGTAAAACAAATCTGGGGCGAAATCCGCTGCTAAAGGTTCGGGTCCAAGGTGGCTTAGCAACGCATCAGGGTTTGCTGTCAACCATACACGCGCGAACTTACGTGGGTCATTGAGTGCCAGACGAATCCCATCTTCAAAAGATAACACCATTCGGTAATAGGTAGATAAAAGTTTATCGTCAGTCTCTACCAATAAGTCGCCACTCATACGTAAGTGAATCAGTAAGGTCTCTCCAGACACATCCATGAGCAAAAACTTGCCTCTGCGGCTGATTTCACGGATAAGCTGCCCCGAAATTTTTTGCTTGAACTTTTCCAGAGTAGGCTCAGCTAGGGTACGTTCCCAGAAGACTTGAGCAGATATGATTCGTTTCCCTAACAGCGGCGGTGTGGATGCATGGTTCCGCCCCCCTTTCCGCAACCTTGCTGCTATCGTTTCAACCTCTGGAAGCTCCGGCATATGCTACTCGTTAAACATCTCTCCTACACTGCGGCCTTCATGCGCTCTACGGATTACCTCACCCAACAATGGGGCAACTGAAAGCACCTCAAGCTTATCATTCAAGAGTGCCTGGTCTTTAGGCGGGATTGGGACTGTATTGGTTGTAATTAATTTTTTAATCGGCGCCTGTGACAGATCTTCGGCTGCTGGTTCAGAAAAGACCGGGTGAACCGTAATAACATAAACATCAAGCGCACCTTGCTCTTTCACCAAATTTACTGCCTGGACGATTGTTCCTGCAGTGTCGATCTCATCGTCAATAATGATCACATCCAGATTAGTGACATTCCCAATTACTGTAAGAGCTACCGCATGGTTATCACTTCCTGTACGCCGTTTTTCCACAAATGCAATCGGAGCCCCAATTTGGGCAGCAAAGTTTCTTCCTTTCTTGGCAAAACCGAGGTCAGCTGCAACAACAACCGGATCCTTCAACTTCGGAAGCAGATCATTTACATGATCCATCAAAATATGAAAAGCACTTAATACATCACCTGGAATGGAGAAAAAGCCCTGAATTTGCCCAGCATGTAAGTCAAGGGTCATATAGCGGTCAGCCCCGGCAATTTCGATCATATCAGCCACCAAACGAGCGGTGATAGGTACACGGGGTTTATCCTTCTTATCCGAGCGAGCGTAAGCCATATAGGGGATTACTGCAGTTACACGCCCAGCTGAATCCAAGCTGAGAGTTTGTAGCAAGATTAAGAGCTCCATCAGGTTGCGGTGTACCGGTCTGGACGTCGTCTGGATCACATAAACATCCTGTCCACGCACGCTGCTGTGTAATTTGATAAACAGGTTATCGTTGGGAAACAGGGTTATGTCACGTCCACTGAGTGGTAGCTCCAGATACTCCGCTATTTCTGCAGCCAATTCCGGACATGATGTCCCGGCAAATAATTTGATTTCACCGTACATGCCACAATCGCGTGGCGGGGTATAAGCAGGCATTTTATTCTCCGATCACTCCTTTTCTTCCCTAAAAACTTTTTCCTGGACTGCCTCCATCAAGCAAACTCTCAACAGCCTGATGTGGTGAAATCCGACGCTCAACCAAACTATCCAGGATGTACTTATACTCAGATTTCGAAATAGTCGCCCGCCAACGAGCGACAAGACTGTCCTTTAATAAGTTATCTAGTTCATTTTGAAGGCGATTGCGTTCCCTCTTTTTCCACTGCCCGGTATCATGCAGATATTGATAATGATCTGAAATAGCTCTTACCAATTCTGATACACCATCTCCTTGGGTTGCAACAGTGCGGAGTATGGGTGGCACCCATATGGGAAGAATGGCTTGTGCTTGTTGTTCATCATCCCGGTCTTGGGCATCCTCTGGTCTTTTCATATTACGAATTGGATGTCCAAGTTGCAGCATATTTTGTAAAGCCCGCTCGGTGCTCTCCACACCTGGACGATCTGCTTTATTTACCACCAGGATATCGGCGATTTCCAATATACCTGCCTTAATAGCCTGAATCTCATCACCCAAGCCAGGGGCTTCGACCACAATCGTAGTGTGCGCTAAACGAGCGATATCCACCTCAGCTTGACCGGCTCCTACTGTTTCAATCAAGATAGTCTCAAAACCAGCAGCATCAAATACCTGAACAAGGCTGGCAGTCGTTTGGGCAAGCCCTCCTAATGATCCCCGCGCCGCCATAGAACGAATGAACACCCCAGGATCTCCGGCTAAATCCTGCATACGAATTCGGTCCCCCAGAATTGCTCCACCAGTAAACGGGCTGGATGGATCTACCGCAATGATTGCTATTTTTCGGGGCGTTTGTCCCTGTATTGGGTGGCGATAATAATAAGCTAATTGGTTAACTAGAGAAGATTTTCCAGTACCTGGTGCGCCAGTCACTCCTACAAGATGTGCTTGTCCTGTATGCGGAAATAACTCATTCAGCGCTGTCAGACCTTCCTGCATGTTGTTTTCGATTTTCGAAAGCAAGCGAGCTAATGCTAAGCGTTCACCTGCCAATATTGATGGCGCTAGGTTCATTCTCACGTCACTAACAGTTGATTCACGGAACCGACTCGCCTAATACAGCCTGTCGAATATTCTGGATTATTTCCTCGGTCAAAGTACCAGGTCCATATACCCCGGCAACCCCCATTTCCTGTAACCGGGGAATGTCCTCATCTGGAATTATCCCACCTATAAATACCTTCACATGCTCCTGCCCATTGGCTTTCAGTAGTTTTAGTATTCGGGGAACAAGAGCCATATGAGCACCAGACAAGATTGAAAGTCCGACCGCATCCACGTCTTCTTGTAAAGCAGCTTCAGCGATCATTTCCGGAGTCTGTCGCAAGCCGGTGTAAATTACCTCCATGCCAGCATCTCGCAGTGCACGTGCTACAACTTTAGCTCCTCGATCATGTCCATCCAGTCCAGGTTTAGCCACCAGGACACGGATTTTTCGCTCACTCATCGTGCCTCCCATTGATCGATTTGGTTAATTCCGATTATACCGCGTTCCCCACTTTATCAACGCATGGCTAACGAAATCGTTTACCACCTCCACATAATCCCGACGTGCTTCATATTGCTCTCAGTTCAGTCTGCATACCAAAAGAAAGCCAAGATCATACCAATTTGAGCAACCCACCCCAGTGAGGGTTATGAGGGTCGTGGAGTTCTAAATAATAGCTATAAACACAGATTACGCAATACAGAGGCCAAAATAAAGACCTGTCCATCACCGCAGTCTGATTCTGCGTGAACTCTTTGTAAAAGTCCTGAAAGCCATCTCGAATAGTGATTACACTACCCTGCCCAACAAAAAAGCTGACCACAGATTAGGCTGTCGTCACACAGAGTGCCTCATTCCGCTCGTTTCCCAGGCTCAATATAGGTGAAATGTCTATATTCTTTGATTTGAGAAGCAACGACATCTTTGATAATATTCCCCGAAATATGCATCAAAGTGTCGCCATAATCGCTGTCAATGCCCATACTGGCTAGACATGGATAGTGATGGTGAAGCAGTCCGGCTTGCTTTTCCGCCTCATCGACATGCACACCGCGCAAGCCTTCGGCTACGTAACTCGCACAACCACAAACCGCATCACGTCTGACTTCTACAGAGACAATCTCTCTAGTTTCTGCATCCACTTGAATGTCCATTTCGGGTTTTCCGAAATGACGAGCGAATTCAGAGATCAATGGGTCTTCGAACTCAACCCAATCTCTGCGAGAAATTCGGTAACGGCTCTCTGTTAGAGTACAAAGAGGTTTTGGAGTCACGCACACGACCCCCATTGCATCAAGCCAGCCTCGCAATTGGCGAGCTAAACCACGCGGCAACCAGGCTTCATTATCAACTGGCGCAATCACCGCTTGCCCACCACATAAACGCACGATATCCGGCAGTAATTCGGCTACCCCTTTGTGTTCAGCGAATGAAAGCACCAGCTCTGCCTGGGGGAGGTCTGTAGGCAAATAATCTTCTGGATAATCAATGATTAGGGGTAGTTGAACCGGCGCCTGATAAGATTGGAGTTCCCAATCTTCTGGTTTTCGACTACGAATATTGGATACATGACGGTTGCCATAATCGCCAGTTACAATTGCCAGGATGTGCACTATTCCTCCTACACCTAGAAAATCTGCTGAATATAAGTTTTTATGAAACCCACTAATGTGGGAAGGAAGCTACTGCTGACCGCTTTAGTTGCCCGTTGGTTGAAGCAGGAGATACTTATAACTCTGTTCGCCTCCAAACAATCCCCAGAATTATATTAACAGAACTTCAACCCGGCTAGGAAAATTTCGCGGTCAAATTGTTTATTGCCTGAGCAAAGTAAGCAGCATCATTAACTTGGTTTTTGCATGTACACTGTGAGGTAGATTGGGTGGCATGTGCACCCAGGTTCCTGCACGGGCTTCAAACCTATCTTGTCCCAAAGTAAAGGTTGCTTCTCCAGCCAGCAGGTGTAATATGGCTGGTTGAGAAGCAGTGTGCTCTGACAGTTCCTGCCCCTGAGCAAATCCGAATAAGACGATTTTCAACCTTTCATCAGAGATTATTGTTTGGCTAACAATACTGTCGGCGGGAATTTCGGGTATTTGGTTGGTCAGGTCTTCAATGTATTTATAGGGAAGTTCCATTGCTCCTACTCTCTAAAGTTAGGATTTAGTTGGTATTTTACCAAGGTACACCTGATAGCTTTTTTCCTTTGCTCGTTAGGCTCATAGGTTAGTAAACGTTCTTGTTTTGATTTGATCAGCTAACACAATGGCTTTAGACCATGGTCGCTGGTCCAACCAGGCTCTATCTGGTTTTGCGGGTTGTTAAATTCTATCCTAAAATTGGTTGAAGATATAAGCAAATTTACAACCAGCTGGAACCTGCTGTTCCTATCTTGGGTTGCGTGAATTCTGATCTTTAGCTCATCTTTGAATTGAAGGCGCGCTCCAATTGAAGCGAATTGTCAAAATCCACATCAGCCTCATTTTTTACCCACCTTTCATCCAGCATAAAACACCATAATGCAACCAACCCATAGAAAGCTTGTGTGGTGAGCTGTGGAGCATACCCACCAGCAGCTAATAAAATCACCGCCACAGCTACATGTCGATCTTGATTGATATTCGCTAAGACTACAACAACTGCCAACCACAGGCTAATCGCATACAACGGCCAGGGCAGGTAAAGGGTCAATCCCATTGACCAAATTGAAAGAATACCAGCCATGGAAGGGTTCATTAAACGTAAACCAGTGAAAGCCAACACCGGTATTAAAGCCATTATATAGCTGCTCAAAGGCGCTTTCCGTGCGTATGTCCACCACAAAATGAAGGAGCTGGCAACCACGAACAATTCTCCTGCATTAAAGAGAAATCCAGAAAAAAGCACAGGACCAGGCAAACCAAAGGCTTCATATGCCAACGGGAAGATCTGGTATAGCCGGCCGCAAACAAGCGCCAATACCGGAATCAAAATAGAGAACTTTTGAGGGCTTTCTGATGCAGTAGAGATTGCGCGCCAACCGACTACAATCACCGCCAGCAGCATAAAAACCTGAAATACGACCGCGAGGACACCCACTCCTGGCAATACCAGGAAGATCAGGTTCAACGCCAGCGCACTCATCCAAATCAGAGCTGCTATATGCAAACTATCTGGACGAAAAGATTTCCAGATTATCCAAATCAGAGCAGCCATGACCAGAACCGCACTCAGGGTAGAAGCCAGATTCCCGATACTTGTCAGAGATCTGTAAATTGATGTGATGAGATCTGATTTTGGCATGAAAATCGCCAGGCGGGTTAGAGTGCGCACCACCAACCATTCGAATAAAGCAGCTGTGACTAACCAAGGGAGGAAAAACAAGGGGTATTTCATCGTATCCTCCTCATTCAGGGAGACGCAAATAGATGATCGCGCCAATTATCAGCAATAAAACTACTCCCCCAACCAAAATAAAACCAACTATTTCAGCCGAGCGCCACCATGGCATGGCTGCAGGTTCAACCGCTGCAGGTGGACGGGCAGGAAGTTCACTGGTCACTTGCATAGATAACCACTGTGAAGTGGATTTCTGCCCATTTCGCTCCCCAAACTCACCATCCCATACAGCAATCGCCAAGGAATACATTCTTCCTGGTTCAAAGTTCACCTCTTTAGATGTGTCAACATTCAGCTGGCGCGAGAATATTACACGCCATTTACCATCTGCCCATTCCCCATAGCCTTGGATCGTTTGTTGCTGGACTGGTAGCGCTGTCAGAGTTCCAAACCCACCTGCCACCAAATTCTCTACCGGTGTCCCTCGACCGGGTACGGCAACAAGGTTTCCGACCTCTAAGGCTGGTAAATAGGCGGTCTCGATATAATCCCCTGGTCCAGGCTGTTGATCTCCTTCTACCTGAGTGAATGGGTACTGCTCCACATACATCGTTTCATAGACGTCTTCCAGATCTTGCCATGCCAACAAATCAGATTGCCAATCTGCCTTCCATGCCCAAATATTTACGTCACCTCCTTCCTGTCCCATACAGAAAAATGGTTGTCCATCACTGAGAGAAAACTGGAGTGCAGCCATATCCGAAAAATCCTGCACCCTCACGACAGAGTCATTTGGGGTTTGGTCAACCCATTCGAGCATGATTGCGAGAGTATCTTCGCTTTGGAGTGCTCTCGCAACTACCTCGCGTACGTTCGTTTCGACTGAAATGGGCTTGGTTATATTCTGGGCGCTCAACGGCACCGTGACTGCTGTTGTGGTCTGCCACAAATCAGAGGATGGATCCTTTATCGGCAAATCATCTGTAACCAATGCTGGCACCAATGTTAACCCCTGCGAGCTGGCCAATGGGATTTTCAGAAATGTGAGAACCCCAGCGACAAGTAATGTGATCATGAAAAAGAGAAATCTTTTATTCATAGTGTTACTCCAGTCAGGTTTGAACTCAACAGATAACCTCCGCCTCCAAGGTCAAGACTTTGCTTGGTATATGAGTGGCAATTTGCCAGTCATATGTGCCTCAGCAATTCATTCTAATGTCCTGCGACTTGACATTCACCACAGGATAAGTCTGCTCCCAGAGGAGTAGGACGAACTTCAGAAAGCTGCGGAGGTTCAATTTTCAATCCCAAATTCTTGGCATGATATTCGACGAAAGCTGCTGCACAAGTAACGATTTTTGGATAAACGTCTTTTTCCGCCTCAAAATAAGGCATCTCACTTCCCTGATTATTCTGGTTGAGGCATACAGCCTGGGAAAACAACCCAATCCATCGACCCAGGTGTTCCTTTAGGAAATTTTTTTGACCATCGATACAGGTCTCTACCTGTTCCTTCGTCCCATTGGAAATTGCATACGCTTCCTTAAGTGCCAGTAGATGCATGAACTCCACCTCTACTGCTATGTGATCGGGCCGTTCACGCACACTTCCGCCTAATTTAAATCCAAATGCTTGGTAAAAGCCAGTGATATCAGCCAGCTCTTGAACCTGTCGAAATTCATGAGGTAAACCGAATTCAGTTTCATAACATAAAGAACCTGTCAAGCCAAAAATTTGCCGGTGTTCTGATTGAAGAGATGGTAAATCTACCGGGTTTGCGTTTACCTCGAGTTCTGGTAAACCAAGTTCGTGAAAAATCCTGTTTAATGAGGCGAGGTTTTCCAGCCAATTGTATTGAGGATAAATTAATGCATCAGCCAAGAAACGATAGACTTGAGCATTTCGGATTGCAATTTCTGGGTTCATATCGAATTCAACCTTTCTGGTGGTCGTTCATGTAAAGGCTCAATAACACTCAACCGTGAAGCTACCTGACCTTTTGCATCGTAGCCAATGACTACATCGTCATACATTTGCCAGGGTTGCCCGTTGATCTCAGTTTCCAGAACCAAGGGTCCTTCCTCGATCTCATAACGGAAGATCATCCGTTGAGTGGTCCGGAAAAGCTGCTGAACGGCTAATAGTTCCCTGGAAGGCGCCGTGTACCTGGCTATAGCCTCATCCACTCCCGGCCCAAACATCTGGCGCAGGTATGGACGCGGTGCCCAACGGGGAGGAATATAATAAACGTGCGGCCCGGTGCCAAATTGTGGATACAACGGCAAGGCAATTTTTTCGACCATCACCAGATAATATATCGGGTTGTATCGATCTTCCATCCAGGCACCATCCGGAGCTATGTCAACCAGCCCATTGAGACGGATTTTTCCCGGACAAACGGTCATACAACGGGTTTCCATAGGAACGCCTTCGAACAAGGGGTCTTTCCCCTCAACACGTGGATAACAGGCAACACATTTTTCACTGGTGCGAGTGGTCGACCTGTACATCGATTTTTTATAGGGACATTGTTCGACACATTTTCGATATCCACGGCAGCGTGCCTGGTCGATCAAAACAATTCCGTCCTCAGGTCTTTTATAGATCGCTTTGCGCGGACAAGCCGCCGCACAAGCAGGGTAACTACAGTGATTGCATATTCGCTGTAAGTAAAAGAACCACGTCTGGTGTTCAGGTAAAGAGGCGCCTTCGGTGCTCAATCCCAAGTTGTCTCCCTGGAATGCTGTGGAGGTGTCCTCATAAAAATTTGGAGCGCGCCACTCTTTGTCCTCTGGCAAATACCCAAGCGCTTGTTCATTCAGCCCAGCAGCTTCTGTGATTGTCATTCCATTATAGACACCATAGGGCGCATGCTCGCTGAGCTGACTTGTGTCCCAGCTTGATTTCACATTTGCGGCTTCATGTGCCTCATCCAGCTTCTGTAAAATTTTTATGTCCCAATGCTGCGGGTAGCTTCCGTAGGGCTTGGTCTCAACGTTATTCCACCACATATATTCCTGCCCTTTTGAGAATGTCCACGTAGCCTTGCATGCCCCAGTGCAGGTTTGGCAGCCGATACAGCGGTTAATATTGAAGACGGCAACAAACTGTTTTTCCGGATGCGCCTCTTCGAACGCGTAATCCATGTTGCGACCAAGTTGCCAGTTGTATACTTCAGGCATAGTCATCTCTCCACAATCTGAATTCTTTTACCTTTTGTTTTTTTAGCTGGAAAAACTCTGCAGATGGCTGAATATTTGTATCATTCCTCGTTAGAGATATCATGGATGCCACCGCAGTTTGGTTCTTTGGATCAAGTCGCGCACGTAATCTTCGCCTTTATAGCGATAAATTCGGTGCGTTCCTAAGAACATCGGATTGGTAAACAGATTCATCAGGCGCTCCTCACCCCAACCCAATCGGATATATTCATCCACAATGCACTCCGCCATCATTTCCAGGTCATCTTCATTTCCTGGCATAACCATCCCTACCAGTTCCATTGGGTCTTCCACAACAAATTCGTCTTTTGGCATATCATACTCACTTTAGCGATTAATCAACTTCAACATTTTCACCATTCAAGTAACGGCGCATGAACTCACTCTCGTGCCCTGGGGTGAATCCAGTTTGAGATGGCTCCCACTTGCCTTCACCGTTCAGACCGCCGTCCTCAGCTTTTACGATCTTCACCAGTGTTTCTTTGGGAACTGTGTTAATGGCGTGGTTATCAGCCTCACCACCAAAGATAAACTGCATCCCTGCTTTCTGCTTGTGGAATAGGGTATCCGTCTGGTGCATAGGCATCGACCAATCGCGAGTAATCGATTGTTGCGAACCATACCTCAGGTTGGCCAAATAACCTGAACCGGCTGATTTTGCCAGCCCATCTGGACGGGTCTCATGCGCTAACACGGACTTCTCAGTAGCCATGAAGGGTCCATGTTTGAGCATAACAATATGGTAAGGATAAGCAGGGTTGAACTTCACTCGCAGCATAAGCCGGGCAACTTTGTAAAAGGCATCTTCAGGCTTCCACCCAACATAGGGTCTGTCAGCTGGGTTGGCATCCACGTATACGTAATCGCCATCTTCAATTCCTAGATCCATGGCTGCTTGAGGATTCATATGCAGTTGGTGATCTCCGACACCAGGCAGGCGTTTGTCCATGCGGTATGGGTCTCCAAAGTTCGAGTCCAGAATTATGGTCCAATCTACAGTGCTCCAGGAGGAATGGACCCGGTGACGTGTCTTGGGGGTCAGGCAGTAAAAATGATAGCCTTGCTCCCAGAGAGGGTTAGAAGTCCTTTTAACTTCATCCCAAGCCATCGCAATGTTGCGTATAGTTCGTTCATCCCAACCCATATGATCGCTAGGAACTCCGTAATCCTCGGGGCGAATAAACCGGCTGGTGGAGACGATAACATTAGGCAGGAACGGGGTGGCTTCAGGGCTTTCGCGGTGACTGATGATATTCTCACCATATTCAATAGCTTCCGGGATGTCACTGTAGGAGTTAAGCCGACCAGTGTCTGTATAAAAGGGGACTGAATCATGAACCTGTTCCCAGAAGGGAATGCGCGGGTAGGTTCGGAAAAGCATTAAAGCAGCACCAGGCTCTCCAAATTTTCCACTGACGATATCATCGAACTGGTACCCGCTGGTTGTTATCGATGAATCGAGTAAGCGTTGGATATAAACTTCAGGTTTACCTTCCAGGATAAATTTCCAATGCTCCCGGAAGCGTCGATCACCAATGGTATCCCCAATCGCGGCAGCCACTTCAGCCAGAATTCGAGAATCGTCACGTGTGTCGTATATAGGTGGAATACCACCCTTCCAAATCTGCAAGAATGGGTTAGAGCACGAGGCTGTTATCTCATAGGTTTCAAACTCAGCCCAAGAATTTGCTGCCAGCGCGAAGTCTGCGTATTCGACCGAAGAATTCATCTCGATATCCACTGCGATGATTAATTCGATGTTGGGATTGACATTTTTGATCATCTCGTAGTGGTGTTTGGCATTATTCAACAGGTTGACATTAGTGAAGAATTGAACCTTGGTCGGAGTGGGCATGTGGGTTTGACCAGTGAAGACCTTCCGCCCGAATTCAGGTGTGTCAACAATCAACGGACGCTCAGAGTGGTTCCAATAAGCTGGTTCTTCATCCTTGGTAAAGAAATGAGTGCTAATATCTTTTCCATGTGCTTGTGGATCCAGATTTGGTTCAAAGGGGTCTTCACCTACCCACCCCTTGAAACCAGGCCCACTAGTGGGTGATCCCTGAAAGACTGCGGCTTTATAATTCCCAGCCCAGGTGTAGCAGCCAGCACCGGGCTTGCCGATATCACCCGTTAGCATCAGCGGTAAGAATTGTGCCCGGTTTGCCAGGGTGGCATGGAACCAATGGTTGATCCCCTCCCCAATATGAATAGCTACCGGGCTGAGGGTGGCGATGTCATTTGCCAGCTGCTCGATCATACTTTTCGGCGCATGTGTAATTTCAGCTACAGTGTCCAGATCATAATCCTCAAGATGCTCGCGGTACATCGACCAAAGAGTGATTACCTCGACTTCTCTTCCGTCTATTAACCTGACACTGCCGGACCATTCCAATTGGGGGTCAAGACCTCTGACTTCCAGATTTTCCCCAACATCATCTCGAGTAATAGAAGCAAGTTCACCTGTTTGTTGGTCGCGAACAACATAGTCCCCCAGCCTGGTGTACTGTTCCTGGGTAAGTCCCTGCAGCTTAAAGCTGGGACCTTCAAGGTCAAGACCTGGTTGGTAATTCGGAAATACATGCTCAGCTCGCAGCCGTTCGAGGGTATCCAAACGTACTAGCAGCGGAAAATCTGTAAACCGTTTTACAAATTCAGTATTGTATTTCTCATTGTCCATCATCCAACGAGTTATTCCTAAGAAAAGGGCGGTGTCCGTAGCAGGCCTGATCGGGATCCAATAATCAGCTTTTGTTGCCGGAGGTGAATATTCGGGAGTGATGGTCACGATCTTTGCCCCTCTTTCCATGGCTTCAATAAAGAAGTGGGATTCGGGCATCTTATTTTCAACCAGGTTTTTCCCACACCCGATATGCAGCCTTGAGTTGCGCAAATCATTGAAATCCTCGTCAGAGGCTTGCAAACCGGTCACGAATGGGTGTCCCGGAGCCTGGTCACCATGCCAGGTGTAGTTAGACCATGTTCGCCCACCTAATGCCTGTTCCTTCTCAATTCCTCGTACATTCTGGTCGAGAAGTGCCAATGAGTTGGCAAAACGATACATTCCGTATTTTCCGATCACACCCAACAAACCCATTCCACCCCGGCACTTGAAGGTCCGGGTACCAGCACCTCCCACCTCAGTGATCATTTCTTCAGGATAACCTTGGGCACGCAACCTGTCAGCCCCCTGTTCACCAGAGTATCGCTGAGCAATTGCGACCATCCCTCTGGCAATGTAGTCATACGCCGTCTCCCAGGAGACTGGAAGAAGATCATCCAGTCCCCGTGAGTCGAATTTATATTTTGCTTTATTTTCGGCATCTAAATCCGGGAAGCCATCATCAGCCCATTCCTTCCAACCCTTACGCATTAGAGGTCCCTTCAACCGGTGAGGTCCATAGATACGCCGGTGAAATGTCATCCCCTTCTTGCAGCCGCGTGGATGCCAGTGAGCTGTGGCTTTATTTCCATATAGATCGCTGTATCGCTCCACATCATAGTTTGTTTCTGACCGTAGAATAACCCCATTGCGCACAAATGCCCGCATGCGGCAGGCATGGGTGTCATTTGGAGAGCAGACATAAGTAAAGGATGTGTCATAGCGATATTGATCTCGATAAACCCTCTCCCAATCACGGTCTGGATAAACATCTAAAGGATTCGTAACGTTAATTGGATCGAGCAGATTCAAATCCATTTGTGACATAGCTAGACCCAACGCAGCGATCCCAGATAGTTTGAAAAATTCACGACGCGACATTGATGACATAGGCAAACTCCTTATCAGACAATCTTGTTTGTTCGCAGGCACATTCGCCTTATAGCCTCGATTAAATGGGAATGATCGGCTGCAAACACTTGTGAGGTGTAAATATGAAAAACGTTTTGAGAGAGCTTAATCCGTATTACAGATAAATCAGGATATGAACCCAAGATATCAGCAGCCAAAAGGTTGGTCTCCTCAGTGGATGAATCACCTTCAGCGATAATCACTAAATCGGGTGCGTGTTCCTTGATCCTCTTCGGGTCAGTTTGAGAAATCAACCAGGAAGCAACAATTTCTATCTCAGCAATACTACTCATCAGGTGTTCTAAGGATTCACCTAAAAGTTGGAGATCACATAGCAGAAGCACCCGTTGATAACGTCTGACTTCCTCCATAAAATGATATTAACAACTTTCCCAACCAAAAGTAATCCCTCTTGATATCAAAGAGGGATGAAAAAAGAACGATATTTATTTTGAAAAAACCCACCTAGTATGGCGGGTTTTTTATCAAAGGATTAGTTTCGACGATCTCTATCGCGCCGTCCGCGGTTCGAAGACCTTCTAGATGAGGAATCTTTGTACCAACCCCCCCCTCGAGGTCGCTCCTCCCGAGGTCTTGCTAAATTGACCTTTATTACACGATCATCCAGGTTATAGCTGTTAAATGTGCTGATCGCTTTTTCAGCCTCACTCTGACTGCTCATTTCAACGAACGCAAAACCTTTTGACCTACCCGTTTCTCGATCTTTGATCAGCTCCACGGATGCCACCTCGCCAGCCTGACTGAATAAATCACGTAACTCTGCCTCAGTGGTGTTGTAAGACAGATTCCCAACATACAATTTCTTTTCCATTCTTCTTTTTCTCCTAAATAAGTGGTAGATCCGTGGTGAAAAATTTCCGCTGGCCTTATCCAGCAGACCAGCGGCAAAGCTACACACGCAAATCTGATTGACAGTTATTATTATTCTATCACCAAACTATTTAAATTGGTATTAGAATCCCAACAAACCTCTCCGCTTTGCTTCCCTAGCTGCCTCGCGGCGACTGTTGACCTGAAGTTTAGCTAGAATATTACGCATATGAGTCTTAACTGTTGCCAGGCTGATATTCAAACTGCTGGCAATCTCTTTGTCCGCGGCTCCAGAAGCTGCGAGAGCGAGAACCTCCTGCTCACGTAGGGTTAGATCAACGATATCATCATCGGATTGGGCAGGCAATATTCTGCTCATGCGGCGAAATTCATCTAGCATCCGGCTCGCTAATCTGGGTGATATGGCAGCCTCTCCTCGCATCGCACCTCGCACCATATCTAACATCTCCCTTGAACGGATACTCTTCAATAAGTAACCCTGAGCGCCAAACTTGATCGCCTCAAATAGCTTCTCATCCTCATCTCGCACAGTCAGCATCACTACCACTGTCTTAGGAATTTCGTTCTTGATCTTACGAGTTGCCTCCAAACCATCGCAACCAGGCATCTGTATATCCATCAATACCAGGTCAGGCTTCAGATCCTCAGCCATTAGAATGGCTTCCAAACCATCGTTTGCTTGACCGATAACCTGCATATCAGGTTGAGAATTAAGAATTCCAGCCAGACCTTCTCGAAAAAGATTGTGATCGTCAGCAAGCAATATCGTTATCTTGTTCATAAAGTCAATATTACTCGTGTACCTTCACCTAAAGTGGAAATGATGTTTAACTGAATTCCTACCCGACTGGCACGTGCGCGCATGATCTTCAAGCCAAAGTGAAGCTGCCCATCACTTGACGTTATTTTATTTGGGTCAAAACCACAACCATCATCATCAATAATAATCCGGATTTTCTCATTAACACTTTCTAACCGCACCGAGATCCGTTGAGCTCCAGCATGTCGAATCGCATTTGTCAAAGCTTCACGTACAATCCTTTGTACCTGTTCACCTTGCTCATTAGACAAGACCAAAGGGGTTACAGTATTTGTTTGCCAGAATACACCTGTGTTTGTAGTAGTAAATTCCTGAACGATCTCTGATAGTTGTTCTTGCAAGGTAAAACGCAAGGGCGTTTCCACATGTAAACTATCAATAGCCCGCCGAATTTCTACCAAACCCTGTCCCATGACAGACTCGACTTGGTTCAGGGTATCTATAGCCAACTTTGATTGACCTTTTTCGACCTGCTCGCGTGCCAAATCAACATGGATGTGCAAATAGCTTATCGTTTGAGCCAATCCATCATGCATCTCAGCTGCGATCCGCTGGCGTTCTTCCAAAATACCTAACCGTTCCGCTTCAGCATACAGACGGGCATTCTCCAAAGCAATTGCGGCTGAGTTGGCTAACCTCGCCAGTAGTAATGCTGACTCATCATTGAAAGCTTCAGTCTGGGAGCTGCCGACACATAGTGCCCCAATCACCCGGTCACGCACCCGCAAAGGTGCAGCCAAGTGACTCGCCTGAAGAGGCTCAGCCATGATGCTGCACACACCAAAACAACCATCTACTCCACACGGTAAAGCTGTCAAACCGCCAAGCACCTTTCCAGCTACAGATTCCCTCGCTGATGTCCTGGGTTGCAGAACAGATTCGTTTGGGCCACTGGCAGAATGTAAAGTTAACTGACTGCCCTCCTCGTCCAGAAGACACAAAAACGCCGCCTCCGCTTTGAGCAGTTCTCCAGCCTTGGTAGTTACCGAATCAAGTACATGCCCAATCTCCAGCCGGGATGAAATCTCTCGGCTAACCTGGAAAAGTGCATTTAATTCCTCAGTTCGTTGATCTACCCGATTCTCCAGTGTATTGGTCCAATTCTGCAGCTCAAGGCGAGCTTCTTTCATTTGAACCCGCATAGATTCAAAACTTCCCCCAAGTAGATTTATTTCATCAGGTCCGGTAACCCGTACCGGTGTATCTAAATCTCCACTGCGAATGCGGTTCGTGGATTCCTCCAATCCTCTCAACGGCTTTATTATAGATCGATGGGTAATCACAAATCCCACCACAAGCAGTGATAGCGCACTTACTAGAAAGCCGGCTTGCACCCAACGAATTTTTACCAACTTCCGCGCTGAAGCTGACTCAAACATACGTACAGCCACATCCGTTTCCGCAGCGAGCATTGATGCAGAACTCTCCATATTATGCAATGCACTGAGATATGTCGCGCTTTCTGGCGTGGAAGAGAGGATGAGATCAATCGAGCGGCGAAAATCGACCCACAAAGTAGAAACAAGTTCTAATTGATCCTGTATATTTAAATCTCGGGTTTGGGGAAGATATACCCTTTGACTTTGAATGTAAGGTGCTTGACCTCCAAACCGCAAAGCTTGCTGGGTCTGTTCAAAGGTTTCAACAGACTCCAGCAGCAGCAAACGCTGACCATCTCCACTACCTGATTCAATCTCCCGTGCCAGGCGGGTCATCTGCTGAACCAACATCCGCTGACGTCCCGCCAGGTTTACAACCAGGGCGTCAGTCTTTTGAGCCTCAACTCCCCAAAGTGTTGCTCCGGCTGATATTGCTACGAGAAGGGTGAAAGCCAAAAATAGCAAGCCCATCCTTGCTCGGATGCTGGTGAGTTTCATCGTGGACAAGTCAGATTTATGGTTTAGGATATTTGTGGGTAATATTGTATCATTAAGGCTTCAGGCAAGGTATAAAAGAGCTACTGACAGCAAGATTTCGAAATCAAAGTTAAGGATCCCTATACCAACACTCATAGATTATACAAATTAATCTCCCTCCTTCAAAGAGCTTCGTGATATAATTACTACTTTATAGACCCTTATTGGTTTATAAAATTCATTCAAGATTAGTTATGGATGTCATCCACGAATTGCGCGGATGTCCAATCAGCATTAGCACTCGAGGCACAGTTGAGTCGATAAATCATCATTTTGAGCGCAAGTTTCACCCAACCTAAATGTCTTTAGGCCTGGGGATATAGATTATTATTGAGCAATCAGCAAAGTAAAATGAAGGAGTTTTATTAAATGGCAAAACCTGTAATCATGCTGGTCGATGATGAGCCCCAGGTGCTCAATGCAGTCGAACGTGATCTTCGTCAACATTTCAAAAGCGACTATCGTTATGTTAAATCAACCTCGGGCAGCGAAGCTTTAGAAACAGTCAAAAGCCTCAAACAGCGTAATTCCCCGTTGGCACTTTTCTTGGTAGACCAACGTATGCCCAACATGACCGGTATACAATTCTTGAGTGAAGCGGTCAAATATTATCCTCAGGCTCGCAAAGTCCTGCTGACTGCTTATGCCGACACGGAAGTAGCCATCAAGGGCATAAACGAGATCGAACTTGACTATTATCTAATGAAGCCCTGGGAACCTCCAGAAGATAACCTCTACCCAGTGTTGGAGGATTTATTAAGCGATTGGCTTTCGACCGTCCCCCTGCCTTACGATGGCATCCGCGTTGCAGGCACCCTTTGGTCTGCTCACAGCCATACCGTGAAAGATTTCCTGGCGCGCAACCAAATCCCATACTTGTGGCTCGATATCGATAGCGATCATGAAGCTCGCCAATTAGTTGAAAGTGTCAGCGAGGAGAAATTCCAGATACCGGTTGTCTTTTTCCAGGATGGGACTGCATTGATAAAACCGGATCTCCGTATCCTGGCTGAGAAAACTGGCCTCTACAATAAAGCCTCTCAGCCATTCTATGACTTGACCATCATCGGCGCTGGGCCAGCCGGGTTGGCTGCTGCCGTTTATGCAGGCTCCGAGGGGTTGCGTACCGTGATGATCGAAAAAGAGGCAACTGGCGGTCAAGCTGGCACCAGTTCTCGCATCGAGAATTATCTGGGTTTTCCAAAAGGGTTGAGCGGGGCAGACTTAGCCCGGCGGGCAACCACCCAAGCTAAACGCTTCGGAGTGGAGATCTTGACTGCCGAGGAAGCTGTTGGCATCCGTATCGAAGACCCATACCGATACGTCCAACTCAGCGATGGAAGCGAACTGGCGTCTCACGTAATCCTGCTGGCTACCGGTGTCAATGTTCGCCACCTGGATGCACCAGGGGTTGCAACCCTCACCGGAGCCGGCGTTTACTATGGTGCCGCGTTGACAGAAGCGGCTAACTACCGCGATCAAGACGTGTTTGTGGTAGGCGGGGCGAACTCAGCCGGTCAAGCAGCCATGTACTTTTCTCGTTACGCCCGCAAGGTCACCATAGTAGTCAGAGCCAGCTCTATTGCTAAGGGTATGTCGCAATACCTGGTAGACCAGATCGCCTCCACACCCAATATTGAGGTGCTGACGCGCACAGTCGTAGAAGAGGTAAATGGCAATGGGCGCCTGGAACAGATCCATTTACGGAACATCGACAGCAACTCCATACGGGAATATCCAGCAGCAGCCTTGTTCATCTTCATTGGAGCAGTGCCCCCTACTGATCTCGTTTCTGGCCTGGTCGAACGCAACCGCACAGGTTTCATCATCACCGGAACGGATTTGCTCAAAGATGGTAAACGTCCTAAGGGATGGACTCTAAAACGCGACCCATTCTTTCTAGAGACTAGCATCCCCGGCGTCTTCGCGGCTGGCGACGTCCGCCAGCACTCAATAAAACGAGTTGCCACTGCGGTTGGCGAAGGTGCTATGGCAGTCGCTTTGATTCATCAATAATTGAAGACAGTCTAGCGGTTGGATCACACAGGCTTGAAAATGTATGAATTCTTGAAAAAAATCCCGTTTTTTGCTGGTATGCCTGACGACGATCTAAGGCGTCTGAGTGAGATGATCGCTGAGATAAACCTCAATGCTGGTGAGGAATTGTTCACTGAAGGCAGTCCTGGTGACAAAGCTTATGTAATCAAAGAAGGGCAAATCGAGATCTACAAGACCTCTGGCGGTAAGAAGGTGCACCTTGCAGTCCGCCAACCGGGAGATGTAATCGGAGAGATGTCTATGTTAGAGACATCTACCCGCAACGCCAGCGGCCGAGCGCTGACCGACAGCAAACTGCTGGCCATCAGCCACGATCATCTCAATCATCTACTCGATACCAGCCCCTCCGCAGCCCGTGCTATGGTATTCACGACAGCAGCCCGCTTGAAAACCACCGAATTGCTCTTGCGAGACAGTGAAAAAATGGCCCAGTTAGGCTCACTCACTGCCGGGATCGCTCACGAGCTCAATAACCCGGCTTCTGCCACACAGCGCGGAGCTGACCAATTAAAGGCATCCCTGGGGCAGTTACAGCAAGCAAACCTCGGACTGATCCAAGCGGACCTGACTCAAAGCCAGATGGATACGCTCGCCGAGTTGGATCAGCGCGCTAAGCAACATTCGAGCAATCCTGAAAGCTTGAACTCCCTTAACCGCAGCGATCGCGAATCCGAGATAGAAGCGTGGTTGGAAAATAAAGGTGTCGAGGATGCCTGGGAAATCGCCCCAACACTTGTTAACCTAGGTTACCAATATGAGCAGTTAGATTTTCTGACTGAGAAATTTTCCCCCCAACAGCTGCCCGTTATCGTCTCATGGCTGGGAAAGATTTACAACACCTATTCGTTATTGGAGGAAATCTCCCAGGGTGCCTCCAGAATTACAGATATTGTAAAATCCCTCATGTCCTACTCTTATCTCGACCAGGCTCCCATCCAAGAAATCGACCTGCACGAAAGCCTGGATAACACGCTGGTCATGCTGCGCAGTAAACTCAAACAGGGCGTCAACGTCCTGCGCCAATACGCCAGTGACATGCCACCCATCCTAGCTTATGGCAGTGAACTAAATCAAGTCTGGACCAACATTATCGATAACTCAATCCAAGCCATGGATGGCAAAGGTGAGATTACAATCCGCACCTCTAGAGATGGTGACGAGGTAATTGTAGAGATCGAAGATGACGGTCCAGGCATTCCAACTGACATCCAGTCCAAGGTGTTCAGCCCATTTTTCACCACCAAACCGGTTGGTAAAGGTACTGGTCTGGGTCTGAATATCACCTACAACATCATCAACAAACACAAAGGTGATATCAAACTTTTCTCCAAGCCAGGATTTACCTGTTTCCAGGTGATCTTGCCGGTAAACTTCGAAAAAGCACGGGCAGGACCGAGCCCCATTATGAATAATCTTAGGCCTAACGACGAGAAACTTCGCCAAATCCTGAATGACAGTCACAACATCGCTGTAGTCGGGATAACGGATCACCCTGAACGCCCTTCTCACAGCGTCCCTGCTTACCTTCAATCTAAAGGATACCGTATCATCCCGGTCAATCCTAAGTTCAAGGAATTATTATCCGAGCCAGCTTATGCAGATTTAACCGCTGTTCCAGATCCTATCGATATCGTCCTGATCTTCAGACGGAGTGAGGCCGTCCCTGAAATCGTTGACCAAGCAATCCAGATTAATGCCAAGGTCGTATGGATGCAGGAAGGGATCATTAACGAGGCAGCTGCCCAGTTAGCCTGGCGAGCGGGTTTGGAGGTAATCATGGACACCTGTATGCGCACCACGCACCAGCGCTTGTTGGCATAAGAGTGGACGGTATGTTCTGGTTCCTTTTCTTCTCTCACCTGATTGGTGATTACCCCCTACAACCCGAATGGATGGCTAGAAACAAGGAAAAATTGGGGGTTTTGCTTATCCATGTCAGCGTTCACTTAGTTGTCTTGCTCACCCTGGCTGGCGAGGCTCGCACGCTGCTCTGGCCTTACTTGCTCATCCTGACTGTAACTCACTTTGGGATTGACTTTGGCAAACTCAAACTGCAGAAATACCGTCCCAATTGGAACATCAGATTGTATACCATTGACCAGTCTTTTCACCTCACATCCATCGCTCTTATCGCCTTTCTGGTTGAACGGGAGTACGCCGGAATGATCTTGCCAGTTTCCTCGGATTTCTTCATTTATGCCAGCGGGTACCTGCTGGTTACCTATGTCTGGTATATCAGCGAGCGGGTCATGGTTGTATCCAACACCGAATACCGTAAAGAAGTCATCCGGACTGCCTGGACACGCATGGCTTCCCGGGCTTTGTTAGTGACCGTGTTCTTGTTCGGGTTCGGACAGGGCTTGCCTGGAGCTTTCCTGGCTGGAGCAGCTATCCACTGGCCGTATAATTCCAATAAATTCGCCCTGCGGGCTCTGTTGACGGATGCTTTGGCGGCGGTCAGCGGGACAATATTCATCCTCCTATTCAGGTAATCCGACCATGGTTTACTCGGGAGATGCAAGTATCTTGACTTGAAATTCTTGACCGTATTTGAGATACTGGCAAACATTTAATACTTAGGTTAAATGAGAGACATTCTGGCGAGTCTTGAATTGTGACTTTCTCTTAAGAAACATCCAAAGTTAATGTCTTTGCGAGGAACAACCGACGTTCTTTGTCGGCTTTGTGACGTGGCAAACTCCAACAATTTATTTGGTGGAGACTGCGTCGCTTCGCTTAGGCCAAAGTTCAGCTCGCAGCGACATGCGAGGGTGTCTTTTGGGTTGAAGAGCGCTGGCGCTGTGGGGTAACTCTTAAGAATCTTGGGGGATATTAATCCATCCATCAAGCAAGAAATGATATACTAAAAGACAGGAAAGGTTAAACCAATCTATTCCTGGGGATACCAACAGCCTGGAAAGATCATCAAAGAATTGCCATGCGTAACTCTATGCGACTGACAAATGCATTCACAGCAGTCTTCTTGATCCTGCTCACCGCCGTTTTGGTTGACAGTGTACACGCACAGGAGATCGAGACACCCCAGGCTGTGGATATGATGATCGTCATCGATGACTCCTGCTCAATGTTCCCTCGCGACCTCATCATACCAGGCTGCACAGTCTGGGGGAGCGACCCTGATTTCCTGCGCATTCAGGGAGCTAATTTGTTCATCGCTCGCCTGGGTTTCGCTCAACCCAATGAGCAAGACTTCCAGGCAGGGGTAATCAGTCTGGGTGAAGACCCCCCAACATTGGTCAGCCCGCTTACCCCCTTGATTGACTCGCGCGACTTTCTGGCTGAAGTGATCTCCGACCTGCCGCCTCAGGGTGCCACCCACATAGTGCCAGCGATGAACATGGCTTACCAGGAGCTGCGTCAATCCCCCAACCGCAGGGATGACAACCTACAGGCAATTGTACTGATCACCGATGGAGTCCCCTGGCCGCGCGCAGGTCAGACCAACGCCGATATCGAACGCTTGATCGTCGAAAATCAGGATATCCCTCTCTTCATCCTTCTGTTGAAAGATCCGGGGGAACTGCTGGAGGCATTTGACGAATACGTGCTTTTCTGGCAGCAGATGCAGGTCAAATACAGCCACGTATTCACCTATTACATCGAAGAGGCGGCCGGTATTGAAGAGACATACAACACCATTATCTCCCAACTCCACAATACAGTCCCTGCGGATGCCATCACAGTTACACCCGACTCTCCACTGCGGCTTTTTGTCAGCCAATACACCAAAAGTTTGCTCATTACAACTGTCCATCCCAGAGAAGATGAAAGAGGGCTGCTTTGGATTGAGGATGCAGAAGGACATGTCTTGTCTCATGAGGACCCCGGAGTCGTGCGTTTTCGGGGAAACTTTAACCCGGTTGAGGTGATCTACATCAGCGAAGAAAGGCTAAATCAATCTTTGAGGGATACGAACTGGACGGTTAAGAGCGAACGAGAAGTGACGGTGTTCGTGGATCGAGAGGGTGGATACCGCATCAACATCCTCAACCCGTCCATCCACCCAACCAACCTGACCAATGTTTTTGAAGTGACCGAACGCCAAAACCAGCATCGTGATTTCGTGTTGCAGTTCAACCTGGTGCTCGAGGATGGTTCCCCAATTACTACCCTGCAGCCAATTTATGGCAATGTATTCTACCCGGATGGCAGCCAACACGAGCTGCCTGTCCCTCAATATCTCAGACCCGATATCTTCGGAGACTATGAGTTCAGTTTCAATTTTTCCGAGGCTTACCCGGACATTCAAATCGAGCCAGGGCGCTTTATTTTCGAACTGAAAGCCGGTTCAGCTGATCCATCCTCCGGACAGCGTATCCCCATTGCCACGCTCCGGCTTCTTATAAATGTCGGTGCTGGCCCATACATCCAATATCTTGAACCGGACCGCATCGTCTGTTCTCCCGGTCAGCCCAGCGAGATCACTGTCACTGCTGGAGATTATTTCACAGTGGTTCCAGGATCCGGACAGGTGAAGATCAGCCATGAGGTTGGCGAGGTCTTGCTCGAAGCCAGTCCAACCGGGGTTTTTCGCGGCGACCTGACGCAGTTATGTGCTCCCCTTATCGAAAGTCTGGTCTGCTCGACGCGAACTGCAGCGGATTTCAAATTAACCTTCGAGGCTATCCTGGTCGATCGCAGCAGCTTTCCGCCCTTAGAACGGGTCATTCCTGGAGAAGTGCTGGCGGCGGCCTGTACTCCCACCTCTCCCCCGCCTACTCTAGCAACGTTAACCCCAGTGCCAACCTCCACGCCATTACCAGCACCTATCTCTGATCGCGACGGCGACGGTATTCCCGATACGCTCGACCGCTGCCCGGATGAAGCAGGGCTGGCAATATTCGATGGATGTCCACTTCCGCCGTGGTTGCAGCGCCTGATAGACCTGCTCGGAATTGGACTGCTGGCTGTAGTTCTCTACTTTGGTCTTCCCTGGCTCAAGGTGCGTACTTTTGGAAAACCACCTGAAGGATACCTGATGGTTTGTAAGCGCGGCAAAGTGCTCCTACCACCGACTTCTTTGCGTGAAGTAGGTAAGAAACGGCGTAGAAACAAGATCAAAATCGGTGGAGACGCGAAGAAAGCCCACATTCATGTGGAGGGGCTGCAGCCAGTTGAGTTCATCGTCAGCCAGCAGAAGGATAAAGTTGTGCTCCTGGACGCCAAGACGGGTGCAGTCCGAGGTAATTTCCGCATGTTAGCCCCTGAACAGGTGATTGCCTCCAACCAGGAGATCAGCCTGTTCATCGGATTGAACGCCAAGGTGCTCCAACGCCAAAAATGCCAGGGATAAGGAAGCCCAACGAAACAACGCCCATACCCCAAATCAATTGGACATATGGGCGTCAATATTTTAAGGCATCTTAAGCAGCACAGCCCTAGCGCCCATGCTATAATCTCAGAGCTGGTATGACCATCACCAAAATCTTCATGAACTTGATAACCGATCAAGATAAACCGATTTGCTTGATACACCTGGATTAGAATTCGATGACGCCCTGACCTTTTCGGCGCGTCTGCCAACATCGAATAAGCCCTACTCGTCGAATAATTTGCTTTCGCCGAACGGTTTTAGTTCGCCGAACGATTTCAGTTCGCCTGATAGCCATCATCCACTACCTGCCAACTTCGTGCTATGAGCTTCGTCCACCTACACGTCCACACCGAATATTCCCTCCTAGATGGTTTCAGCAACATTAAGAAGCTGGTCAAAAGGGCTAAAGAGCTGGGGATGCCAGCTCTGGCAATTACCGATCACGGCAGCCTTTTTGGGGTGATCGATTTCTACAATGCGGCTCGCAATGCCGGTATCAAGCCCATCATCGGGATCGAAGCTTATCTAGCAGCCAGGGGGATGCAGGACCGCGACCCCCAACTGGACAAGAAATCCTCCCACCTGCTTCTGCTGGCAGAAAACGAGACCGGCTACCGCAACCTGCTGCATATCGCCACCCACTCACAGTTGGAAGGTTTTTACTACTACCCACGCATAGACGCTGATTTCCTGGCACGCCATTCTGAGGGGCTGATCTGCACCTCCGGCTGTATCTCAGCCGAGGTCCCACGCCTGATCAAGCATCAAAAACTGCAGTCAGCGCGAGAAAGGCTGGACTGGTATTACGAAGTCTTTGGAAACGAGCGCTTCTTCCTGGAGCTGCAGCAGCACGACATCGAGGAACTGGCTGTTGTCAATCAGGCTTTGCTCGATTTGGGGAAACGTTACCAGGCGCGCTATGTTGCCACCAACGATGTCCATTACATCAACCCGCAGGATGCCCGTCTGCAGGATATCATGCTCTCGATCCAGACCGGTGCAGTGCTCAGCGACCCCAACCGCATGAAGATGACCGACAAAAGCTACTACCTGCGCACCCCAGAAGAAATGTCTACGCTTTTCGCTGAGTTTCCCGAAGCGCTTGCAAACACAATGCTGATCGCTGATCGCTGCAGTCTAGACCTGGGATTCAAGGGCTACCATCTGCCCGAATTCGAAGTCCCTCAAGGTTATACACCGGAAAGCTACCTGCGAGAGCTGTGCCAGACAGGCTTAGGCAGTCGCTACGGAGAGCGCGCCAACAATCCCGAAGTCATCCAAAGGTTGGACTACGAACTGGGCATCATCCACCAGATGGGTTTCGACACTTACTTCTTGATTGTTTGGGACCTGTGCAGACACGCGCGCGAAGTGGGTATCTGGTACAACGCGCGCGGCTCCGCTGCCGGATCCATCGTCGCCTACACGCTGGAAATCACCCTGGTTGACCCCATCGAACACGGATTGATCTTCGAGCGTTTCCTCAATCCGGGGCGTATCTCCATGCCGGATATCGACCTGGATTTCCGCGATGACAGGCGGGCTGAGATGCTCGAATACACTGCCCGCAAATACGGAGACGACAAGGTCGCCCAGATCATCAAATTCGGCACCTTGGGTGACCGGGCTGCCATCCGTGATGTCGGCCGGGTGATGGATGTCCCTCTGGGGGAAGTGGATAAAGCTGCCAAACTCATCCCCAACATCCCCGGTAAACCAGTTTCCATTCCTCAAGCACTGCAGATAGCACCTGAATTCAAACAGCTATATAACTCAGCCCCATACTATAAAGAACTGATCGACACCGCCAAGGAAGTCGAAGGAGTTGTACGCAACGCCGGAACGCACGCCGCGGGTGTGATCATCGCAGACAGGCCGATCATCGAGTATATCCCACTGCACCGCCCCACCGGCAGCGGCACCCTCAGCGCCGGCAGCGAAAACCCGATCAAGACGGTTACCCAATTCGAGATGTCCACGCTGGATTCATTGGGCATGCTCAAGGTAGATTTCCTGGGCTTGGCAACGCTGACCATCATGGCCCGCGCCTGCGACCTGATTCGCGACCGCTATGGCTTCGAGCTCAACCTGCAGAACATCCCCACAGATGACCGCGCCACATACGAGCTGCTGGGACGCGGCGAGACTGCCGGGGTGTTCCAGGTGGAAGGCAGCGGTATGCGCCGCTATCTTATGGAGATGAAGCCCAAGGAGCTGGCAAACGTGATTGCCATGGTAGCGCTCTTCCGCCCAGGACCGATGGAGTTTATTCCCGCTTACATCCGCAGGATGCACGGCGAGGAAAAGGTCGAATACCGCCACCCAGCCCTCGAATCGATCTTCAAAGAGACATTCGGTTTTCCGGTTTACCAGGAGCAGCTCATGTTCGCGGCGATGGAACTAGCCGGTTATTCTGCCCCTGAAGCGGACGACCTGCGTAAAGCCATTTCCAAGAAACAAAAAGAGAAACTGCTCAAGCATCACCAGAAGTTCGTAGCTGGCGCGGTAGAACGGGGCATCGCCGAGAACACCGCCAACGCCATCTTCGAAGAATGGGAAGAGTTTGCCAGGTACGGCTTCAATAAGGCTCACGCCGCCGATTACGGCATCCTTGCCGTCCAAACCGCTTACCTGAAGGCCCATTATCCAGTCGAATATATGACAGCTTTGCTGACGATCAACCAGAACGATACCGAGAAAGTTGCCCTGTATGTGGCTGATTGCCGCCGTATGGGCATTGCTGTGGAACCGCCCGATATCAACATCAGCGAATGGAACTTCTCGATCGAAGATCGTCAGGTCACGGAGGGAGGCGAAAGCAAAGAGGCAGTTATCCGCTTCGGTTTGTGCGCCGTAAAGAACGTGGGACACGCGCCAGTCAAGGCAATCCTGGAGGCACGCCAGGAGCGACCCTTCGTGGATGTAAACGACTTTGCCCACCGTGTCGACCTTCGCCAGGTTGGCAAACGCCCGCTGGAAAGCTTGGTGCGGGTTGGCGCCCTGGACCGTTTCGGCCCACGCCCAGCCCTACTGCATGCCCTCGACCGCATCATCTCGGTGAGCGCCTCCCACTTCCGCGCCAGGGAAGCCGGGCAGATGAGCCTGTTCGGCTCACAGAACAACCTGATCGAAGAGATCACCCTGGAGCAGACCGAGGTCGAGATCAGTCTGCGCGAGCAGCTCAACTGGGAGCGCGAGCTGATCGGCCTGTACGTCTCGGACCATCCCCTCAACCCCTACCTGGAATTGCTCAACAAGACGGTGACCCATTTCTCGGCGCAGCTCGCCGAAGCGACGCCTAAGGAAATGGTACGGGTCGCCGGGCTAGTTACCCACATCCGCCCACACCAAACCAAGGCGGGTAAACCCATGGGTTTTGTCACCCTGGAAGATATCCAGGGGACGATCGAACTGGTGATGTTCCCGCGCATCTGGGAGCAGCAATCCGAAATTCTGGATTTCGACAAGATACTGCTGTTCGAGGGGCGTCTGGATTCGAGCGGCAGAGAGGCAAAGGTGCTGGTGAACCGCATTTACAGTGACCTGGGGGAGGTCAAACCACTCCCAGCCATGCCGCTCCCCAAACAACCTGTCAACTCACGCCTCATCGAAGCGGCCCCTCAAGCGCCTGCTCATGAGGAAGATGAACCCCGCATTACCGAGGAACGCAACCAGGAATGGGACGGGCGAGAACTGCTCTCCATTTCCGAAATCGAGGACGAGACGAGTGGTGTAAAGGATGATGATATTGATGAGCTCGAGAATGGCCCACCACCGCCGGACAACTTCCCAGCCAGTAGCGGTCTCACCGGGGCGGTCATTGCGGCGGTCACCGAACCTGAAGTCTCCAAAGCGCTAGCTGAAGCTGGGCATCCAACTGAGCTGCCCGAAAACGAGCCCCTACCCGAAGAGGCGCAAGATGAAGGGGATCAGGCCAGCTCCACAGTTTCAGGTGGAACGCAGGCAGCACTGACCGTGCCGTTGGAGCAGCCCATCGAGATAAAAAAGAAACCCGCACCAGAGGGAGAACTTCCGCCCTACATCATCGCACCGCTCACACCCCTACCCGGAGAGCAAGTGCACATGATCACCATCGTGCTGCGCTCGACGGGGGATAAGTTACGCGATAACCTGCGCATCCGGCAAATTTATGGCACGCTTATCACCTATCCAGGCAACGACCGCTTCGCCTTCCAGGTGTATGAACACGGGCGCGGCTACCTGGTGGAGTTCCCCAACTTCACTACCGGGATGTGCCCCGACCTGCTCAACCGTTTGAAGGAGTTCGTCCAGGTTGAGCACATCAAAGTGGACCCGCTGACGTTTCAGTAATGCGGACAAAGATCGTCCGTGTGCGGACATAGAACCTCCGTGTGCGGACATAGAACCTCCGTGTGCGGAC
>JACUUU010000428.1 GCA_014859065.1 Anaerolineales bacterium | reverse complement strand
AGAGTAAACCTAAGACACCCTGGCGCTGGGGAGCAGCAAAAGCTCGCTGGATCGCATGATTGGCGTCTTGTGCCCGCAATACAATCACTCCCATCTCGTTTAACCCGAGCAAGATTCCACCTGTATCTGCATCGGGATTGGTTCGCAGCCAGACATCGTAAGGAAGCAGCCCTCCAAAGGCTTCGAAGATATAATCGAGGTTACCTATATAGAAGGGGCCATCTTCAGGATATAGGCTGGGGAAGTAATCTAAAATGCCGGCCATGAGAAAAGGGATGGTGCGTACTTCATTTAGGAAAGAAACACGCACCTGCACCTGGTCACCTGGGTTCAAGTTAAGCCGCTCCCACGTGTCCCGATCTACCAGCAGTGAAGCGGGGTCCAATGCGAGACGGTTCATCAACACACCTAATGGTTCTGGTGCAAAATAATCCCTAAAAAAAGCCACTCTGGGGAAATCCGTACGGTCTATCCCTATCATTCGTCCGGTCACTCGCCGCCCTCCAGCCTGTAGATCAGCTTCGTAACGACCGACGCGCGCCGCTGCCTGCACCCCAGGTAGCTTCAAGTGTTCAGAGACAGGCAGAAAATTCCACACAGCCTGTTCTTCAGAAACCTGACCTGGAAGTTGAAGCATCCCAGAAAGGTTGTCTGCTGTATTGGGTAAAGTTGCTTCGCTTTGATATTCTGCGCTTTCTACCAGGTTGAGGTCTGCTCCAATCTCATAATAAATTCCTTCTATCAGGGTTCGATCCAGAGATTTTGCCATTGAAGCTACGAATCCGGCTAAACTGAGGGTTAAAACCATCAAAATGAAAGCACTCAGATAAGTTCCAGGAGTGCGCGCTAGTTGACGAAAAGCCATTACCGGCACTGTCCATCTACTGCGAGTAAGAAACCAGACTACAACCGAAAGCAACCCGGGTATCAATCTGGTAATGATTAGGGTTGCTGACAATATAAACAAAGTCGGCAGCAGGAATAGGAGAGGATTCTCGAACGGATCGAGGTTTCCTCCTAAATTGCCAAAAACCCATGCTGTATCCTGGTTGCCAGCCTGGCGCAAGGTATAGAGCCCATACAACGCTATCATCAGTAAGAGCATGTCGAGGTACATCTTCTGCCAGATTGGCTTTTGCATAGAGCGAGCTTGTTCTCTTTTGTAAGACACAATGGTGTCGCTACCAGCTCGCCAGGCAGTCCAAATGCAAAAGCTTATGGCTAAGATTGCTACGCCAGCACCGAATAATAAATCAGACCATGCTAATCGAACTGTAAAGTTAGCATGATGATTGAACTCGAGGAATGATTGGGTACGGCTTACCAGGTGAGCCAACCACAAACCAAGCCTTGGACCAATAGCCAGCGCTGCAAAGGCAAGCAGCGACCATTCCATCCAATAAAACCTTGCCAACCATCCTCTAGATGCTCCCCGACCACGCACAACAGCTATTTCGTTACGCTGGCTGGTTACCAGCATATTCCCTACCAGGCTCAGAAAATACAAAATCAAAACCAGCACCGGAGTACTGAAGAGAAAAAGCGTGGCAGTTAGTGCAGAGGCTTGTTGCTGGTATTGACGTAATGCCTGAATGGGAGAAGTGTCTAGCATGATGTTTGGGAGAAGTGCAGCAGCTTGATTCTGGACATGCCCACTACGCGATATTATGCCGGGAATGTGCTCGCTAAACACAAGGCTGCCATCGAATGCCACACGCCAGACTGCATCGTTGACCGGGAATGGGAGCAGTTGGCCGACATAATCCCAAAAACTCTCTTCGGCGATCAGCAGGTGTTTTTCAAATGATTCTGGTGGGTAGAACCAGAAATCCGAAACCGGTTCCTCTGGTAACCAAATTCCGGAAATGCGTAAAGGTATTTGTAACGGGGGGTCATTACTCCCATCCAGGTAATATAGGAGGTAATCCTGGTCTATCAGCAATCCCAATTCATTGGCCATCTTGAGAGAAACCAAGACCTCCAAAGGTTGGTCAGTTGTAGTGAAAACAGGCAAAGTCCCTTCAACTATCTGAATTTGCTGTTGAACTTCTGATATGAATGCTAACTGAACCACATCCAGGCGTTGGTTGCGAATGTTTGGTTGACCATGCGGGTAAAGGTGCAAATTCTCTGTGGATACGTAGCGCGTCAAGCCACCCGAGTCCTCGCTCAAAGGTAAAA
>JACUUU010000079.1 GCA_014859065.1 Anaerolineales bacterium | reverse complement strand
TATTAACAGGTCCACGCATTTCTTCCAAGTTGATCGGATCGGCACACGAGACATACTCCAATTGGGCGCGTGGTTCTAGTTGTATGATTTCTGTTATGATCTTACGGAGCCTTTCAGCTTGCCTCTCACCTTCCACAAATGCCTGGTAGCCTGCCATTAATGAACGATATAACACCGCAGCGCTTTGCCTCTCAGCTGCTGTTAAGTATCTATTCCGGCTTGACATTGCCAACCCATCTACTTCTCGAACAATTGGACAAACTACTATCTTTATTGGGAAGTTTAGATCCGACACCATTCTTTGAACTACTACTGCTTGCTGAGCGTCTTTTTGACCAAAATACGCTTTGTCTGGTTGCACGCAGTTAAATAATTTCGCCACAACAGTTGCAACACCGCGGAAATGACCAGGCCTTTTAGCCCCTTCCAAGCCTTGGGCGACTTTTTCTACGGTCACCCACGTTTGGAACTCCTCTGGGTACATTATCTGGTTATCTGGCAGCCATAATAAATCAATACCTTCTGGTTCTAGCAACTGCAGATCTCTGGGAATATCACGGGGATATGTTTGTAGATCTTCCTGTGGCCCAAATTGGGTCGGATTTACAAAGATACTTACAACCACACTCGCGCATTCCGATCGCGCTCGCCTCACCAATGAGAGGTGTCCCTCATGCAGATACCCCATGGTTGGCACTAAGCCCATTGGTAAAGGTAGCTGCTTGCGAGCTTTTCGTAATTCCTCAATGGTTTTTACAACGTTAAATGAGTGCTTCTCCAGGTTACTCATTATCTGATTAAGCGATCATAGAAATCACATCTTATCCTGATAAAAAAAATTCAGAGCGAGCAACTCCAGGTTATTATCCAATAACCCAGCAGCAAAATATGAAATAATTCATCAGACTCGTACCAATTGCTCGTTTTTCAGTATCACTTCATCTTTCGAGACGTTTTCTAACGATTTGATCAATTTCCAAACCGTCCAATTGATTGGTGTTGGCACCCCAATCTTCTCACCTGAGCGAACGACAGCGCCGTTAATAGCATCGACCTCAGTCTGTCTGCCTCGAAGGATATCGCTTAACATTGATGAGCAATTTTCCGCTGTCTGGAGGACAACACCTTCGACAAATTGCACCGGATCAGCATATGGCAAGCTAATTAGGTGGGCTCGTGCAACAGCTGCAGTCTCCAAACCCAACCGAGCTAACAAATCACGCGCATCAGATCGTTCAATAAGAGTCCCATTATTCACTTTCAGCAATGCGGTCAGGGGATTAATTGCTGAATTGACCACTAATTTACCCCACACGAGAGAAGAGGTGTTTTCCACTACCTCAACTCGAAAACCTGCTGATGTCAGGTGGTAAATAAAAGGTTTTAAACGTGGATGATCTCCAAGCATAATCACCCCATTACCAACCGGCTTAACTCTTCCTGGGCTCAACAAGGTTGCACCAGTGGTTGTCACCCCAAGAGCTACCCTTTCTGATCCTAAAGTCTGTGCCAAAATCGTGTCGTTACCCAACCCATTTTGTAAGGTCAGCGCGACGCCCTGAGGATGCAAACAATCATTCAATTGTTGTGCAACCCGAGCAGTTTGCCAGGATTTAACTAAAACGAGAGCTATGTGCGCCTCTTTACAGTCACCTGGATCTCGCGCGACCTTAACTGGATAGGTGGACTCATAGCCGTTTGCCTCAGCCAACCGGACTCCTCCTTCATCAAGAGCTTTCAGCCCCTCTTTCCAGGTGCCCAGATGAGTTACTTCAAAGCCTGCAGCTGCAAACCGGGCTGAGAATAAACAAGCCATTGCGCCTGTTCCGACAATCAAAAGATTAGGTCCATGGGTATTCATCCCAATTCTCCTAACTCACCCAACAGAGATTGCCATTCTTCTTCCGGCATATCAATACAGTGTTCATTTGCCGGAAACGCGCCTGTTTCGATATCTGATTTGTATGTTTCAAATGCTCGCCTCATCTCATCATAAAGGCTGGCATATTTGCGGACAAATCTGGGTGTGAATCGGTCAAACAAACCGATAAGGTCGTGGGTTACCAATACCTGCCCATCACAACCTGGCCCTGCTCCAATTCCAATCGTTGGAATATCTAATCGCTGGCTGATTAGTGTCGCTAACCGAGCTGGCACAGCTTCAAGCACAATACTGAAGCAACCTGCCTGTTCCAATAGATGGGCATCATCGATGAGCCGCAAGGCAGCTTCATGTTCGCGCGCCTGAGCTTTGAATCCACCAAACTGATGGACGCTTTGAGGGGTTAGACCTAAATGTCCCATCACCGGAATTCCTGTCTCGACGATGGCTCTCACACAATCTAAGCGAGCGCGCCCTCCTTCAAGCTTCACTCCATCCATACCCGCCTCTTGTAAAAATCTCCCGGCGTTGCGGACAGCTTCTTCAATTGAGGTCTGGTAAGACATAAAAGGCATGTCGCCTATCAACAAGGCATTGCGAGCCCCACGTGCGACTGCTCGACAGTGGTGAAGCATATCTTCCATTGTGACCGGCAAGGTGTTCTCGTAGCCTAAGACTACCATCCCCAGAGAATCTCCCACCAGAATGCAGTCGATTCCAGCCTTGTCAATGGCCATCGCCGTGGGATAATCATATGCAGTCAGCATGCTGATCGGTTCACCACGCTGCTTCTTCATACGAAAAATATGGGTTGTAATTTTCTTTTGGGGTGAAAACGAGGAATTGGATAAATCTTTAGACATGGTACCCTCCTGTAAAAAATTGGTAGGGTCCAAAGGTTTGCCCGGAAAAGGGAAATTATTAGATCACAACACTAACAACATCTACCCTCTCCCTGATCCTCCCAAACCTGGGACACTAATTATTGATATATCTTCTTTGATCGTCTCAGCCCAAGGTAGGTCCGAGCGACGGATTAATTATCCAACAAAATGGCGAATTCTACAAGGTTACAATCTCTAAGTCAAATTTTATTAAATCAGTGCCTTTAAAATTTTGTATCGGCAGCAATTGGAAGGAAGGTTCTTCCAGTCTCTGCCGATACCGGGTAAAAAAACATTTTTGGAATTATAATACTTCAAGAGAAACGATAATAAATCACAGGAGGATAATATGAAACGTGTTCGATCATTTCTATTTGGCCTTTCGGCTGGCAGTTTATTAGGCGCTATCCTGGGGATTATGTTGGCGCCAGCTTCAGGAGAACAAATGCGTCACCAGTTGAGGGATAGCGCTGAACGCATCCAAATTGAGATTAGACATGCCGCTGAAACCCGCCGAGCTGAACTCCAACGTGAACTTGATCAACTTAGATCAACTGGACGCTAGTCAAATTCGGGTTTTCTCATTCCCCAACTGAAAAGCGGTATGGCGCTTGTTGTCGGGTGTAACGGGTCGTACCGGTCACAATCAAGATTGTCTCGTCTGTTTCACCATCCAGGTTCAAGGGTATTAAAGCAGTATTATCAGACGCTAATTCAACATATTCCACAGATACGAAATCACCTTTCGTTATCAATGCCAAACGGTAGAATTGGGGTAATAAATTCCGAATCCGAACCCAACCATTTGCCGCCCAACCCCCATCATCCATTTCGAAATCACTGAAATAACCGACTTCTGAAATGGCGATATTATCCAGTAAGAAACCCTCACCATGGACAGCCGCATCAGTGACGTATTTAAAACGTAAATAAACCCGGTGCCCGGCAAACTGGCTGATATCCACCTTTTCATGGACCCAGCGGGGAGTATTGCCTGTGCCACTCATACCAGTATATGCCCAACTATAATTATTTCCCGATGGGTCTTCAGGTGTCCCAGAGGGCGTTTCCAATATTTGCCAGCTCTCCCCATCCAAAGATGCTACTAAATAAAGATAATCGTAATTCTCTTCAATATCAAACCAGGCTTGATAGGATAATGTTAGTTCACCATCATAATCCCTAAAATCGAACGCCCGGGTGAGGGTCATATTCGATTCGTCACCTCTGTTCGACCAGAATGCATACTCTCCTGAGTATGGATCGGTTGGCAATACTGCTACTTCAGTCGAGCCTTCGAAATATAGGCTGTGATCGCCTGGACAGGCAATCTGGATGGCATCGAAACCATATTGGTGAACGTTGCGTGTATTAAATCCAGTTGGGCAGGAGTCAAAGGTCTCCGTGATCGAGATTTGGGGTGCATTCGGATAATTGCTGTATGAATAGCGCCCATCAGCCACTGTACTATCTTGCAGGATATTGGCTACCAGCCAATCGATATAGACATCCTCGGCTTGGATTTGGCTAACAGATAGTGGGTCGCGGATATCTCTCTCCTCCAACACTGCATCAATGCCAGCCAAGCCGTTCGATTGATGTGCAGCCAGTTCTCGGATGGCTTGCTCACCAAACCTGTCCAGAAAATACGCGAAAAACAGAAAAGAAGCGCCATAATGTGAACTGATTTCTCCTGAACTGACTGGCCAATCATTGAGCTGGATTTTTGGGTTGGCTGCATAACTTTGCTCATGCCTGCTTGGATAGCCATTGATAAACGATGCTAACTCTGAAAATCCCTCATTCACCCATGCTTCTTCGTTCCGATCAAGGTTCCAATGGATCATGTGCTGAAATTCATGTGCCATAACGGAGTAAGTTGAAGGATCACCAAGCTTGAGATTGTCGGCGTTTAAAAAGAATATTTCGTGACCGTTCGAATATTTGTGCGCTAAGGGATGGAATTGGTCCGCGGATGAATAGTAGCCTGCTAAAGTTCTGCCCAACCCACGTGTGTAGACAATGTACAAGCGTGGATCGCCATCTACGCCAGGGTTCCATTCACTGCCGAACAATTCTCGATTATTTGGATATATTTGAGAGTCGAAGATATCGATCAAGTTATGCAGATCTTCCTGGCTGAATGACACCTCATTCTGAACCCAAAAATACGCATGAGCACCAACCTTTTGCAGCGTTGTGGTAACTCGAAATGTTTGGGCTGTATCTACATTCGTTGCCCAAAATTCTCTCTGGGTTCCAGCTCCTAGGGGAAAGACAGGCGGATCTACTGTCTCAGGGATATCCTCTTTCCCCTCCAGACGTTGTGCTAGCTCTCTCAAATCGCTAGGGGATAGGACTACATTCTCTAATTCTCTTAAGGTATCACTTGGGGCTAAGTGTTCCGTCTCAACAACGCTGCCATTTACAGTCTCCAGGGGGACATATGTTGAACGGATAATAGTTGGAGTTTCTGTCACCGGGCTGACAGCCAAGCGAGACCCTTTTCCCACTTCTACCTGCCCAATACGAATGAGGCTTATTGATACCAAACCAAGCACTACCATTAAACAGAGGACAGAACCAATTAGTATAGTGATCGAACATGGGAAAACCCAACTACGCTTCATTTTCAACTAATCCTGATTTTCCGCCTACAAATTTCCTGGTAATATCATTCTAAAACTTATTAGACTCATAATTAAATTCGCTTATCCCCAGCGTTTACGATCATCTAATAAGAGGAGTAAGATAAATCCAGCGATAACAACCGAAACGAAGACGGTGTTTGACAATAAGGGGGAGTATGGTAAGACTAAAAAAGCTAGACAACCTAAAAAAAGAGCAGTTAATTGCATTAATAAAACAGCACGTGATGAGCTTAAACCCATGGACAATAATCGATGGTAGGTATGGTCTATAGAAGCCTTATAAACTGCCTTTCTCCGCCGTAACCGGGAAAAAACTACCAGCGTGGTATCGAAGATCGGGACTGCCAATAACATAATCGGTACAAACCAGGAAGAAGCCTGGTTAACATCCAGGGGATGGAATGCGATCCCTAAAGAGGCTAAGACGAAACCTAACGATTGAGCACCAGAATCGCCCAAAAACAGGTGCGCTGGTGATGAATTGAAAAAATATAACCCAATACAAACACCGAGTAGAAGCGCGCTGATACGAGATAGATCAATCTGCCCAGAATCAAGGGTAACCACCATAAAAAAAGCAGCTGCCATTCCTCCAAGCCCAAGCGCTAACCCATCCATACTGTCCACAAAATTAAAGGCATTTGTCAGTCCTACCACCCAAAGAATCGTCGCGATAAAATTCAACCCTGAAAATAAGAGACCATGTCCGCTGATAAAGAACTCAGGGGAATGGAAAATTTTAATTGAAACACCCAAACGGATCAGGACAACAGCTGCCAGCACTTGCCCCATCAACTTCACCACTGGTGACATACCTCGAATATCATCCCACAAGCCGAAGATGAAGACGATCAACCCGCCTCCAAGAGTAGCCATAACAGCTGGATCACGATAAGTTTCAAAAATCCAACCAGATATGAGCAAAGCCCCCACTAATGCCATCCCCCCAGCGATCGGCACAGGCACAGAATGTGTTTTATGGGGCGCACTCCCGGGGAAATCCAATAAACCCATACGCCGTGTGAATATGATGCCTAAGAATGCGAACACGGCAACCAAGATCGATGATAGCAAGATTGCCTCAAACCAAAAAGACGCAGATGAAGTGTAATCAGCCATTCTAAGGCGGCGATGCTGCTTGCATTACTTCAAGTGAGGAGATGTCAAATCCATTGACTGACAGGTGACGTAATAATTCCGAGTGAACTTCGTCGGTGGCAGGTATTGAACTTTCTTCACAAGGTCTGGTATGTCCATATATCTCTCCAGACTCCCAAATCTTTCCTACCAGATTTAGGCGGTACCATCGATGACAAATGACAACATCCTCTCTACCAAACTGGAAGAATGGTGGTGCAATTTCTTCCATATCAAGACTCCAGAGTTCCACAGTTTGATCACCTATTTTCTCTTCTGAAATGTTCACGTATGCTGGAGCGGAGCTGTAGATAAATCTAAAAGGTGAGGGATCTCCATCTAACAATGAGTTTCCAACCATCCAGGTTGGAATCGGTAATTCCATGTAGTCTAAAATTGTGACTGGTAGATCAAGATTTTGTACGTTATTTCTTAGCCTCCCCGCGAATCGCCCATCAGGGAAGCGGATGAGCAAAGGTAACCGATCATTTGTTGTGTATTTCATCCCGTGATCGCTGTAAATTACCAGGATAGTCTCATCTAAAATGCCATTCTCAGTGAGATAGTCTACGATTTCTCTGACATAGTTATCGAAATCCAGAATAGCATCATCGTAAAAATCGATCATGAAAGCTTCATCTTGGGATATTCCCAAGGAAAAAACTTGTTCTCTGGGATTAAAATTCGGTCCATGTGTCCCCATCATGTGAACGTGAACGAATAGTGGACTTTCTGCGTTATCGAACAAATTTAGCAGTTGATCGATGCGCTGCTGGTCCCCAACCATTTCACCTGGAAGGGTTGTGACTGAGCCATAGGTATCCCGCATAGTTTCAATAAAGAATACATGCAATAGGCGTGAGGAAATTCGTTCAAAAATTGTGGACATGAAGAAAGCTGAATAATCCCCCCCAAGTAACCAGCTCAATTGCCTTATGGGGTCGTTTGCTTGAGACCTGTTGTTGACCATGTCGAAACCCCCCTTGATATTTGCTTCGTAAGCATCGGCGTAGAATGGGAAAGATATTTCTACCGTTTTATATCCCTGATTCTTCAGAATTCCAGGTAAATGTTGCCATGCATCCAGCCCAACAAGGATATCAGGGCGGTATAAAACCCTGGTCGTGGCGGGCAGTTTCCCAGTCAACATGGATGTGATTGAGCCTAGTGAAGTAGTTGCATTCGCAAAAGCGTTTTCCGCCACCAGAGACTCATCAGCAAGTTCACGCAGTTTCGGGCTGGTATCACGCTCATAACCAAATAGTGACATGTGATCCGCATTTAATCCGTCACTACCCAACAATATAATATGAGGTCGATCGATTGGAAGAGACGATCGCAAGCTCCTTGCTTCGGATAATATCCTGATCACGTTGCTTAAACCTACAATTGCAAAAAAACTTGAAATGATCATTAAGCCTAGCGCCAGATGCATAATCCAATTGTTTTGGGAGCTGTTTTCGTTAGTTGAGTGTTTGATAGTCCTGTCGATAAAGACAAAAAACACAACCATCATGACCAACAGAAGAATGGTGTATATCACCCGTCGTCTTCCCAGGGTTGTCACAACCCCGAAATTCATTACCGTATATGTAAAGTTATCTACCAATAAAAATAACAGGCAAGCCAACAAGAATGCTGGAAGTAATTTTGCCACATCAAAGCATATCTTCTTCCAGATATTATTGCTGATAACCTGGTTTGAGGCAAAAAGAAAGGAGATTAATACAATAAAAAACAATGAGATCATTAAGCCGGCGATAAAAAACATGCTCAACTTATCAATGAACCCGATAAATGATAGTCCGGATGCCATGAAAGAAGGCGAAGTGATTACAAATATCCACTCCATAAAAGCATAAACAAAAGAGGCAATAACGGTGATTGCAATTAACCTCTTCCACAAATCTTTATACGAAGATGCAATTTTTTGGGGATATTCTTCTAAAACCATGTATAAAAGACTGTTGATTGTTCTATTCTTTGAGATTTTAGTGCCGTTTTATTGGGGATTGAACTCTGCAAATCCGTATGCGACGGCAACCGTCATGGTGTTAAACCAAACGCTAGATCAGGTGTGGACTGATCTAGTGCATTGTCCAGGATGAAAATTAATATTCGTATTTGTCTCAAGATATCCTGGACAATGCTTAAAGTGTTCTGTCATAAACGCTTTCAATATTAAGAATCACATTTGACAGAACACTAGATTATTTTCTCTCCATCAAATAAATCTCACGATCTGACTCAAATATTTCCTTCTTTTCATGAATTTGAAAGAACTGGTTGAAGGATGATGCAAAAGCCTGAGATGAATAATCAAGGAAAATATCTTTACGAGTTGATAACATCCGCTGTACTTGCGAATCAGTTTTTGGTACGAACTCAATAATTAACCAACGAGAAAGATGGCTGAAAAATTCAGCCAATTTAATTAATGGAACATTGTTTGAGATGACAAAATGATGGACCAACGCTAATGCGAGCACCAGGTCGGGATGCTGGCGTTGCATAAAAGATAACCTTTCTTGGTTCTGCCACCCGATAGCTGGGCTGGGATTGGTCAAATCCATAACCAATGGTAGCATATGTGCCTCATCGGTATCCTTTGAAATAAGATAGTTGCGTTCAACAGCCCCTGGGTCAATATCAAAGGCGATGGTGGGTATTTTCCTCTTTGTAGCCATGCGGCTGAATTCCCCTGTATTAGCACCTAAATCCCATAGATTGTCGATGGTTACCCGATCCAGGAACTCCGAAATTATTTGAATTTTCTGATCCATAGCTGCTGGAGTGTAATTATGTTCCTCAGCATAGTAATTAGCCCAATCTGTGTTTGAACCACTCCAGCTGAGTTTCCGCACAGCACTCTCAAGGCTTGCAACCAAACCTAATAATTGCATCTTACTCATTTTGGGTTTGATTTTATCTTTATCGAACGATTTGCCTGCATATCGACTTTGTGACTTTGCATGCAGATAAATATGGATATACAAAGGCAGACGTAAACGTGTGTTGACCGGCAGTAAACGGACCGCCAGATCAAGGGGGATACCATCCAGATAAACTTTGAGTAACTGGACGAGCCGAATGTCGGTAAATGCCATCAGAGTCAAGGGGTTCAAGAAATGCTGGCAGAACTGGCGATATGCTACCCAGGGTTTACCTTCCTCATAGGTTTGCAGCGACAAGGTATCGATCAGCATTGGCTTACCATCCACAAACTGGATGTTGTAAGCGCTGGCATCCTGCAGTACCATGTTGTAATCGAGAGCTTTTTTTTGTATTTGTAAGGTAGTTAACGCAGCATCCTTCAATTGGGAAAAACACCATTCGTATGGATAAGAAATAAATTCAACTACCTTAGGTTTGATAACCTTATAAGCCAGGGAAGGATCATGGGGCTCTTCATCAACTTCCTGATGAGAAATCATCAGCCTGGCATCAACAAGCTCTTTATAGAGCCCACTTTTCAGTAAAGTGTCATAATTTTCCTTGCCAGCTTGATTTATTTGTCGGTACAAGATTGTCCCCCGTCGAAATAAAAAGCCTTGTGGATCTCGAAATGAAGAAGGCAAGTTGTTGCTATCACTCATTTCTATTGCTGACATCTTCTTTGTTGAAAAGATTTTTGAAAAAAGATTTCACCCGCCGCCAGTAAACACCAAGCATGAATAATCCCCCCATGAAGCCAGCAATGATCAATTGGATAATATAACTACCGGAACCTGGGTCTAAATATGCTGCACTTCTTGAGAAAAGGGATAACGTCTCTGCTATAACAAATACAATCATTAATCTAACTCCTCAATTCTATAATGTTCAGCTACGCTGTCTGACTTGGAAAATTCCAGATATTATAACTGCCAACTTGTCATGGATAATCTCACCTCGGCAGGTCATTCGCTTCAGATGTTTTATTTGCCTGATGTAAAATCTTTCTCGACACAAATCCGGCAGCTACCAAAAGTCCCATCGAAAACCAGAAATAGGGAAGTGCAAAAGAATCGATGCTGAAACCTTCCAATAAGAAACCAATCAATACAAAATGACCAAATTTCCCTACAACGTTGAGCATTGGATCTGGAGCTCTTTGTGAGAATCTCCCAGACTGCCAAAGGACATAATACCACGAGAGGAAAAGTGCAAATCCAATCAAGCCCGTCTCTGCCAGGATCCTAACCCACATATTCTTTGTATTGGGGATATGCGATTCGTAATTGAAAAGTTGTGAAATTTCCCAAAGTGAATATCCAAAAGATGGCATCTTCTCGGGAAAGAAATAACCCGCATTACCCAAACCAACCCCAAGGATAGGAAAATCATTGAACACTTCTAACCCGGTCGACCAATAAACAGCTCGTTCAGCAAAAGCTAATTGGTTGGTTAATTCGAAAAACCCTTCAAATGTTAAAGGTTGGGTGAATATTCTTTCCAATCGCGGTTCATAAAAGGAACCAACATAACCTAAACCAATGATGGCGATCAGATAGACAATTACAAACGATAAAAACAATACGGATATAACAGATACCTTTGTTAGGTTTATCAGGGAACCGCGAATCTTCTTCTTATTAAGTATCCATTGATAGATCCTTCTGCCTAAACGAATATTCAGCTGCATAAATATATATCCCAAGATCAGCATAAATGACAGGATCCCAATCCGTGAGAAAGTCACAAATAACACAAATACCCCACCTGCTAACAATAAATTTTCAATTGAGAATACCCATAATTTACGCCTGTGGACTGAGAACTTGCTTAAGGAGGCTGAGAGCCAAAATGGAAGATACACCATTACAAGCTGGTGAGCTAACCAGGAAGGCTCATAGGCAAAGCCGGTGACACGAGCAGAGTACAAGGGATATCCACGCGATGAAAAGAGCTGTTGAAAACGGATAAGTGCATCGGGATAGTTGGAATTGAAGAAGAATACAAATACAGCTTGAACCAGGGACCATAGAAGGACAATAAAACCACTTATGTTGATAAAGACAATGGCGTAATGGATCCATTTTTTCTCAAACGAAAGTAAAGTGGCAGGCACAAAAAACGCACAGGCAGCCATAATCAGGGTGAGGAAAGCACTCCTACCCTGCGATACTATTGATACATCTCTGAATGGTGGAATTTCAAGAAATAAAGCAGCTCCCCAGGTGAACACCACAAGGCTGATAAACAACAACAGAAGAAAACCTTCGAGTGGCACTCTTCCACCACCCCAAAGATATGGGATTATCCAGATAAACACAAGCAGCAGGAAAATTAGATTAGAGAGGGGCGCTACGCTGGATGCGCCGCTTATCCTGATTAATAAAGGAAAACTGGAAATTGGCAATAGAAGTATCCCCAATCCAAACAGCAGCAGGCAGAGTTTTAGGTAGATATTAGAGCCAAATAGAAACCCCAACCATCCATCTCGAGGGAGGGGTTTAGAAGGTATTAAGTTCATAATTTGTGAACTCGTAAAGAAAAGTAGATTATCCCCACAGAAAAGCCAATTAATGCCCCTGCTAACATAAGATAATTGCGCTGGTGGGCAATAGGGGCAGATGGAACTGGGGCAGTCTGCAGTAAGTCGAATACCAAAGCTGGAATAATTCCCCGGCTTTTAATTAGTTCATTTTCATACTTTTGAGTGACCGAATTTATTTCAGCTTTGAGTTCTTCCGCATCCAGATCTTCACATCGTGTGAGTGTCTGGGTCTCATTCTCAAAATCCTCACAAGTTTCCAATGCTTTAATATAACTTTTTAGCATCTCTGCCTGGAGGGCATGACCGTGCGCGTTCCGAAGAGTCTCAAACGCATGGGAAGCCCAAAGGTTGGCTACTTGTGCAGCAATTTCGGCATCTGAATTCCTGACTTTTATCTCGACGATTGATTGCTTCCGTTCAAAAAAGACCTGCCGACCTAGCTCTAATGCTTCCAGGGGAATATTTAAAGCTTCTGCATCTCTCTCTACCTGGTCCACTACAGAAGTTGAAAACATTAAGAACCTGGCTGAATTGATAGCATAGTCTTGCTCGAATTCAGATAAAACTCCAGTTTGGCCAAAATCGATGTGTATAGAAAATACAGCTTTGGTTTCATAAATGGGAGGTCTAATTTGATGAAATAAGAAGCCTACCCCGCCACCAATCAGGACAAATAGGAAAATAATCCACCAGCGGCTAATACTAAAATAAAAAAACTCTAAAGGTGAGAATTCTTTGTTCTCCATAGTCTGATATTTTTCCACATATCTTAAAGGTGCAATTTTCTCAATGCGACTCGAGCAAAGATCTATAAACCTCTTCTGTGACAGTATTTATCTGTAAGACTGAATATTTTTGCATCACCCTTTGTCTCCCGGCTGCCCCCATTCTCCTACGTAAAGTAGCATCTTTAATTAAAGCTAACAGCGCTTCGGCTAGTGCAGCTTCATCATTTGGTGGCACCAATAAACCATTAACCCCATGCTCGACAACATCTCTACATCCAGGGACATCAGTCGCGATTATCGGTCTGGCTGTGGCAGCAGCTTCCAACAGGACCGTAGGGACACCCTCTCTAAATGATGGCAAAGTCACGATATGACATTGAGCATAGACCTCTCTCATATCCTCCCGCCACCCCCACCATTCCACCAAGCCATCATCTACCCATGACTGAATTGTTTTCTCATCAATGCTGGTTGGGTTGCCGGCATCAGGTTCACCAACTAACACTACCCTTGCTT